>DATCLI010000123.1:0-11893 GCA_036563955.1 Clostridia bacterium
CGTAAAAACATTGTATTGACGGGTATAATGGGCTGCGGCAAAACGACGATCGGGCGCATGCTTGCCGAAAAACTATCCATTGAATTTATTGATCTGGATCAGTATATTGAACAAAAGTGGGGCGGCATAACCGAATTATTTAAAAAAGGCGAAGAATATTTCAGGAATATAGAGAGCAAAGCCGTAGCAGAGGTTTCAGAAAAAGAGGGCGCTGTGATCGCAACGGGCGGAGGCGTAGTTAAAAGAAATGAAAACATTGCCGCGTTAAAAAGGAATGGGATCATCTTTTTTATAGACCGCCCGCTTGAAGATATACTCTCCGATGTTGACATATCCGACAGACCTTTGTTAAAAGAGGGAAAAGAAAAACTTATTCAAATTTTCAGCGAAAGGTATAATCTTTACATAAACACATGCGATGTCCGCATCAAAAACACCGGGGATATACAATCTGTTGGAGACGAAATAATCGGGTATTTGGAATAACGTTGGATCCTTTCACTTCGATATTTTACAAGTCACCGGTTTATTTGTCGGAAATTGATAATAATCACGCAAATGGACAATTGAATGCTGTTATTTCCTTTGATAACCTCTTATATAATGGGACGAATGATGTCTCTCACCTCTAAAGGTGGCGGGTACCTGCATGCAAATCCTGGCGAAGAAAAAATAACGGTAAAAATTGATATTTTATAAGCCTATTGGTATCCGGATAAAAATTTGTATTGGAGTTGATATTATGAAGCGATGCAAGAGACACATCATTTCTCTGTTTATTGGATTTACGGCAGCTTTTTTGCTGTATGCCTGCTGTCTTCCCTGTACAAACGCGACGGCAGCCGTCAAGCCGCCCGATATCATTACACCATTGGATGATATTTCAGGCGAATTTACCGATCCTAATTTCAGGCAGGCGGTATGGGAATGGCTTGGCAAAAGCGGTACTCCTGGCAAAATACTCGCGGAGCAAATCCGTAATCGTTTGCCTGAAACCGATCATATACTCGATGTCAGTGAACGCAATATAAAGGACTTATCCGGGCTTCAGTTTTTCAAAGGGCTTAGAAGTTTGCGCTGCCAAAATAATAAATTAAATAAACTGCCGCCTTTACCGGATACACTTACGGAACTGATATGCAGAAACAATCAACTGGAAAAACTTCCCTCTTTGCCTGACACACTTATAAAACTGAATTGTTACGGCAACAAAATTACTGATCTGCCGGTTTTGCCGCCATCTCTTCTTATGCTAAACTGTGCAAATAATAAGCTAAAAAGCATTCCGGAACTGCCTGCCGGACTAAAAGAACTGATCTGTGAAATAAACGAAATAACGTCGCTGCCCGATTTGCCCGCAAGGTTAGAACAGCTTAGCTGCGGAAAAAACCAGCTAACCGAGCTTCCCGATTTTCCTGAAAATATGGTTGTTCTTACCTGCGAATTAAATCAACTTACGGTTCTGAACGATTTACCGGAACATATGATTACGGTATATGTACAAAATAATAGATTGACATCTCTTCCTTCACTGAACGACGGCCTGTTGGTATTAAATTGTTCAAATAATAATTTATCCAATCTGCCTTCTGTTTTGCCGGAAAGTCTACAAGTTCTTGACTGCAGTTCCAATAACTTAAAAAGCCTTCCGTCGCTTCCTGATGATTTATACCAATTGTCATGCTCAAACAACAAATTAACCGAGCTCGGTTCACTGCCTGAAGGGATTGAAACACTGAAATGCAACAATAACAGGCTTACGGAAGTTCCTGATATTTTTTGTAAAATTGAAACCCTGCATTGTCAATATAATTACCTTGATATTATGGAATTGTTATATACATTGGATACGGGTTCAGTAAGTGATGACCGTATACTTACACCTCAGGTAAGGCTTAATTATACAGGGGGAGAAATTACGCTTCACGTTGGTGAAACAATGGAATTACCGGAAAGTTTAATATTGCAAACCTGCACATTTGATGAGGACGGAATAGCGTGGAGCGACTATGAAGATGCAGATATATCGGATATAACCTTTCACAGTTACGACACTTCAAAAGCAATTATAGATTCAGATGGCTATATTACAGGTGTCGGAGAAGGCAGATGCAGCATTTACGCTTTATTATTAGGTCTTGATTCGGAATCTGCAAAAGCTGAAATATCAGTTAATGTATTGCCTGGGGAAGAAGAGCCGGAAGAACTCGAGGAACCGTTAGAGCCGATAGTACCGGAAGCAACGGAAGAAGAACCCGGGGCGCATATGCCTGAAGAAGAACCGGTACCGGAGCTCCAAATTGATTATGCTTCCGCCAGCGAATGGGCGGTAGAAGAGCTTAGAGCAGCCGCACTCTACGGATTGGTTACGGATAAGGTTAATAGCTTGTTGAAACAGGATATTACAAGAGAAGAATTCTGCAGTATTGCCGTGAAGCTTTATGAGGCCTTAAGCGGCAAGAAAGCTGCGCCGGTGATCTATAATCCGTTTACGGACACATCGGATCCCGAGGTTTTGAAAGCATACCAGGCGGGTATTGTAAAAGGAATATCAGCCGACCGGTTCGCACCGGATTATTATATAACACGCCAGGAAATTTGCGTTATGATTTACAGAGCAATAAAAGCGTCAAAACCAGGTTTGGATTACAGTACAACGGGAGTGCCATCTTTTGCGGACGAAGAACAAATTGCCGACTGGGCTATTGAGGAAGTGCGTTTTGCAAGCAAAAATAATATTATGAAGGGAACGGGCGGAAATAAAATGAGCCCGCTTGACAACACCACACGGGAACAGGGTATAGTGCTTATAAAAAGAACTTACGAATCATTTAAGGATAAATAGAATAACAATAATTTATAAAGGCTAATCATTATGCGTATCGCCGAATGATTAGCCTTTTTATATAATCTGAGAGAACATAATTAAAGAGGGTTATTATTCAAGCAAGGCTTCGTCATATTTGCGCATAAGCTTTTCCCACGTGCTTATATTCACAATGCCTGTAACTGCAAGTTTTGCATCCTTTTGAAAAGCCATAACGGCTTTTTTCGTTGCGGGCCCATACTTGCCATTGCACCAATCATGGAAATAATTAAGGTGTTTCAGAGCTTTCTGAACCTGGTACACATCGGAACCGATATATCCGTCTCTTATATTTCTGAAAGGCTGGTTATCAAATACAATTTTAACTTCTGTGCCGTGAGGGATGAACTTGTAAAGCTCATTTGCATCATCATTGTTCATGCGTATGCAGCCGCCCGATACATTTTGCCTTCCGATTGCCCACGGCTGCCTTGTTCCATGTATTCCATACTTCCCCCACGGTACATTAAGGCCCATCCATGCGCCGCCGAAACCGTCGCCCCAGCTGCCTTTCTCAATAATTATCCAGTCGCCGACAGGGGACGGTGTATTAATTTTCCCGCCTGAAACGGGATATGTTTTATATAATTCGTCATTCTTAAAAACATACATGCACTGATCATCAAGATTTATATAAATACGATACGGGTTATTTGATGCCAGAATATAATTATAAACCGCTGCTGACAGCTTTTCTGTATTTTGGTCAACACGGATTATTAATTCTTTTACGCAAAAAATCAATATAAGGATAAAAAATAAAGTCTTCCAATAATATATTGCTTTTCGCATATAAACATTTTCCCATATAATAACACGCATTTATTACACCTCGTAAGGTCCAGGCGAAGTACGTACAAAGCATTACTAAAACAAGTATATGAACTTGAACACATCAAAATATCCGGAAAGTATATTCATAAGCCACTAATTTTTCGTGGGGCTGTACTATTATTAAACTGAAATTTATATATTTTATAGAGTAATGCTGAAAAATTTCCCGCCCAGGAGGAATACAGTTTTGAAAAGGCTATTTGCGTTTGTTTTGCTTATTATGATTTTTTCCTCTTTATTGGCAGCCGCAGATGACATAAACGAAGAAATACCGACGTCTTCAATATTTGAAGTTATATCAACCGATGTTTTAATTGGGGATTATCCCAGGATAAACGCACGTTCCGCCATTGTTATGGATTATGAATCCGGGAGGGTACTCTTTGAAAAAAACGGCTATATAAAAAGGCCTATGGCAAGCACTACTAAAATTATGACGGCCATTGTGGCATTGGAAAACGGTAATCTTGATGATATTGTAAAGGTAAGCAGAAATGCGGCGTCAATATGGGGCTCAACAATACATTTGACCGCAGGGGAAGAGGTATCCTTAAAGGAATTGATGTACGGGCTGCTGTTATGTTCAGGCAATGACGCGGCGATTGCGATAGGCGAACATATTGCGGGAAGCATGGAAGAGTTTCTTAAAATGATGAACAGCAAAGCCGAAGAAATTGGGGCAAAAGACACACATTTTACAAGCCCTCACGGGCTTGACGAAACCGGGCATTATTCAACCGCATACGACCTTGCGGTGATTACAAGGTATGCATTGAATAATCCGGTATTTAATGAAATCGTAAAAACAAAATCAATAACCATAGGAAAAAGGCATATGGTAAACACAAATGAAATGCTTGCCGGATATGAGGGCGCCGACGGCGTAAAAACAGGCTACACCGGAAAAGCGGGGAGATGCCTTGTAACATCGGCGACGAGGGACGACAGGCGCTTTATATCCGTAGTGCTCTTTTGCGACAGCAGGAACCAGCGCGCCTTAAGCAGTAAAATAATTTTAGACTACGCATTTGCAAATTATTACAATAGAACATTAATAAAAAGCGAATATATCGGGACACTGCCCGTTTATAAAGGTTTTGAGAAAACCGTTCCCATATATGTCGACAAAAGCGTTACAATGCCTTTGACGGAATCGGAGTATCAAAACCTTTATACGAAGGTGTCGCTGCCGTCGATAATGATGGCTCCGATAAAGGAAAAAGAGTTTGTTGGGACGCTGTCCGTTTATTTAAACGATGAAATATTATGCGAATCTGCAATTTATGCAGGAAAAAGCATAAAAAAGAAAAACATGCTTCAATACCTTGTTGATGTTTTTATCGTATGGCTTAAGCTGATGCGTGAATGATAAAATCCTGCAATCCGGACCATACCAATCCTGCAACAATTCTTTGCTGTCATTAATTAAAAAGTTGCTTCCAGGATGCCGCTTCTTGAACAATGGAAACAAAAGCTTCATTTTATTATATGATAGTTCTTTAAAATTATTAAGTATCCGAATTGTATCCTGAAAACTAAATATGAAACTTTTTATTTTTAAACTTGCAATAATTATAGTAATGTATTATTATATCATTTAAGGTTTTGATGCCGGAACCTCAAGTTATAATTGGCATTTTGCGATGTTATATACTTTGAGTTCCGCTGTACAATATATTGCTGGTACATATTAAAGCTTGTCATTATATATTGTACAGCTGATTTTAATTAAGGTTACATCGCAAAAGCCTTATATTATGGCATTTTGCGATGTTATATACTTTGAGTTCCGCTGTAAAATATATTGCGGGTATGCATTAAAGCTTGTCATTATATATTGTACAGCTGATTTTAATTAAGGTTACATCGCAAAAGCCTTATAATGAATATTTTTCATGTGCATATTAATGAAAATAACGATTATTACCGGGGGAATAGCAATGGGTATCTACGAAGGATTTAGCAGAGAGCAGCTTATTCTTAGAAAAAAAGAAATTGAGCAGCGTTTTTCTGATTATAAAAAACAAAACCTTAAATTGGACATGTCGAGGGGTAAGCCTTCTTCGGAACAGCTTGATCTTTCCAATGCCATGTTTGAATACTGCGGCAGTTTTATTTCCGAAGAGGGTTTTGACTGCAGAAATTACGGTTTACCGGACGGTATTTTGGAGATGAAGAAAATATTCGCCGAAATACTCGGTGTTTGTCCTGAAAATGTTATTGTAGGGAATAGTTCAAGTCTTAATATGATGTATGATGCTTTTTCAAGAGCGTACTTATTTGGGATAAATGGCTGCGAGCCATGGAGCAGGCTTGAGAAGGTTCGTTTTTTATGTCCGGTTCCGGGATATGACCGCCATTTTGCTATTTGTGAGCAATTCAATATGGATATGATATCAATTCCTATGGATGAAAACGGCCCCGACATGGATATGGTCGAGGAATTGGTAAGTAAAGATGAATTAATTAAGGGCATATGGTGTGTTCCGATGTACAGCAATCCGACCGGCGCAATTTATTCGGGAGATGTCGTTAAAAGGCTTGCGGGAATGAAAACAAAAGCTCCGGATTTCCGTATATTTTGGGATAACGCTTATGCGGTGCATCATTTGTATGAAGAAAACAGTATTTTAAACATTCTCGATGAATGCAAAAAAGCCGGTAACCCGGACAGGGTATACATGTTTACTTCAACCGCGAAAATAAGTTTTGCCGGTTCTGGTGTCGCGGCTATGGCTTCGAGTGTTGAAAATATCCGGCAAATAAAAGAGAAAATAGCTATCCAGACTATAGGACCAAATAAGATAAACCAGCTTCTGCATGCACGTTTTTTTATAAACTATGAAGGCATAAAAGCTCATATGAAAAAGCATGCTGAATTATTAAGGCCGAAATTTGAAGCTGTTTCAGACATATTAAGCAAAAACCTTTCCGGATTGGATATCGCGTCGTGGACTACGCCCAGGGGAGGATACTTCATAAGCCTTGATGTGCATGACGGATGCGCTAAAAATGTTGTTTCAAAAGCGAAAGAAGCAGGTGTAACATTAACTCCGGCCGGAGCAACATATCCGTACGGTTATGATCCGAACGACAGGAACATCAGGATTGCCCCGACGTATCCTCCGTTGGACGAATTAAAAAAAGCAGTTGAAATTCTATGTTTATGCGTGGAACTTGCAGTTCTTGAAAAGATTCTTCAGTTTTAACTAACATATTTATAATCACTTATAAAAAAACGTGTTGATAAACACGTTTTTTTATAAGTATTCACGCATGAAAAACAGGGAAAACCAGAATAATGGCATTTGCGATGTTATATACTTTGAGTACCGCTGTATAATATATTGCTGGTATGCATTAAAGCTTGTCATTATATATTGTACAGCTGATTTTTATTAAGGTTGCATCGCAAATGCCTTAGAATAAAATATTGGAGAAATATTCAAATTATATCTGGATTTTTAGCGGAAAAGAATATATAATATTGATGACGTTAAAAATACATGGCATAATGTTATTATGTAATGTTGTCCTTACTGTTTACGTAAACCTAGAAGTATTTGCAATCATGAAGAAATAATATCCAGTGCCCTTGCATTTAACAATAAAATATGATATGATGTATAAACATAATAACATCTTTACCACGCTCTATAATATGGATAACAAGATTACTGGAGGTTGATGACGTGGCAGGCCTAAATAAATACAGTACGATTCCCTTATATTGCCAGTTAAAAAATATTATTCTTGAGCATATTGAAAACGGATATTTTGAGGAAGATTCTAAAATTCCTTCCGAACAGGACTTTTGCGAGAAGTATAATATTAGCAGGCCTACCGTAAGACAAGCCATAAATGAATTAACCAATAACGGTCAGTTATATAAACTAAGAGGCAAAGGAACATTCGTATCAAAACGAAAATCAGTTATAAATATTAAAGATTATACAGGGTTTACCGATTCAATATTAGACAGCCTTGATCCTGAAAATAAAGAAATTGTTTATGTTGTAACCGTATCGTCGGATGAATTTGCAAAACTGAAGGAAGCATTTAATATCAAGTCTGAAAAAAGCTATTTCTCGTCTATTACATATATTAATAAACGCAATGAAGAAACATTTTCAGTAAATGTTTCTTATATTCCGTTATCTTTATTCCCGGATATCGGAGAAGATATAAAAAATAAGAAACCGTCATTTGAAATTCTAAGAGGCAAGTACCCGCTTGTGCCTTACAGTTCGAAAAGCACGCTTGAAGTTGTATATACCGACCAGGTAGATGCCGGTCTTCTCCAGGTACAGCCCGGACAGGCACTAATACAAATTAATAACGTGCTGTACTCAAAAAGCGGTCAACCCGTTGAATATATTGTATCAAAATACCGCGCCGATAAATGCAGGCTGATGTTCGAGAACCACAAATAATTCACTTTTAATATAAGGCTTTTGCGATGTAACCTTAATAAAAATCAGCTGTAAAATATATAATGAAAAGCTTTAATGCATACCCGCAATATATTGTACAGCGAAACTCAAAGTATATAACATCGCAAATGCAATAATATTTTCTTTTATTGCGGGAAGTTAAAATATGTGCTAAAATATCAGAAAAAATAGCAAACAGGCTTTATTGCACAAAAAATTTCGTACCCGTATTCGGCGGATCGAATTTATGCGCATCGGTATAATCTGAGCTGGAGTCGAAATCGAAAGGCTTTAGCAAGGAGAGATACTTTACATACCTGAAGTTATGGAGTATTCCGTACGAAGGGGAACGTGATAAAATTATGCCCATCCGTAACGGTTGGGCTTTTTTGATGAGGAGGATTAATATTATGAAAAGAAGAAACCTGGTACTGTTCTTAGCTTGCATAATGGTATTGCTTGCTTTTACATCCTGTGCTGCGGAAGAAAAGATTGAACAAATCAAGGTTGTAGCTCCTGCAGGCGCGACAGCAGTAAGTATTGTCAAACCGATGAAGGATACTGCGGAGCTTGACGGGACAAAAATTGAATATGAAGTTGTTCCCACTACGGATTTGATTGTTGCAAGATTAACCGCAAATGAGGCGGATTTAGCGATTGTTCCTGTTAATCTTGCCGCGCAGCTGTATCGGAAGCAAATGCCGTATAAGCTCACATCCGTGGTTACATGGGGGAACCTTTACATCGCATCAACGGAAGATATTGAAGGATGGGATGCTTTGAAGAGCGAAGATGTTTATATGATGGGAAAGGGACTTGTTCCCGATATAGTATTTAGAACACTTTGCAAGGAAAACGGAATAGACCCCGATACCGATATAAACATTATATACCTGTCCGGGGCAACAGAGCTTGCGCCTAATTTCCTCGCGGGAAAGGCAAAAATATCAATGCTTCCGGAACCTGTTTTAACTACGGTAAAATCAAAGCAGCAAAATACAAAAGTATTTTTGGATTTGCAACAGGAATGGAAAAAATCGTTCGGAACCGAGCTTGGGTTTCCTCAGGCAGGTATTTTTGTAAGTGATGAATTGATTAGGAGCAGTCCGGGCTTTGTAAAAAAATATATACAAGTATTAAAAGAAGGAATGGACTGGATTAACGAAAATCCCGGAAAGGCCGGCGAATATGCGGAAGAGATGGAGCTTGGGCTTCAGGCGGTGATTGTCGAAAAATCCATGCCGGGCAACAATATAAAGCATGAGTATGTAAAAGATGTACGTGCTGCACTTGATTCATTCTTTAAGGTATTGTATGATTTTAACCCTGAAACGGTTGGAGGCAAAGTCCCGGATGATGGACTGTATTATGAAATACAGTAATGATTGTTAATCTTTATAACCTGATTCAACACAGCAAATAAAGCGAGGGTAATTTTTAGCCCGGTTTCGGTAATAAACATCCGCTGTCCGTATGGACGAGGATAAATTTATTACCCGGATATAATATGGCGGAAAATATGAAAGAACAGCTTAGAAAATTTTCATATGTAGTATTCATAGCGGCGTTTATCATTCTTTGGCACTTTTTGTCGCTGGGAAGGAAAACATTGATTTTTCCTTCCCCGTATGAGGTGCTGCTTTCTCTTGTTTCTATTATCCGCTCTGATATTTTCATTCCTGTTATCAGCAATACCGTTAAAACTGTTTTTTTAAGCTTTGCCATTGCTTTATTCCCGGCGCTTCTTTCCGGCATATTGGGCAGGTTTGTTCCTGTTATCTACGAGGTTATGGATCGGATTTCAGCCATTGCCCGCTCAATACCGACGGTAGCAATTATCCTTATGGCCCTTTTACTGCTGCCTGTTTCGCTTACTCCTTTGGTCATATGCTTTTTTGTTGTTTTTCCCGTTCTTTATACAAACATAGCGGAAGGTCTCGTAAGCGTCGACGAGCGTTTGCTCGAAATGGCAAAAAGCTACCGGATAAAGAAAAGGAAAATAATAACGGATATATACATTCCTTCGCTTCGGACTTTTTTAATAGCAGGAACCCGTTCCGCCCTCGGATTGAGCTTTAAAATTATAGTAACGGCCGAAGTTTTTAATTTTGTGGACAGCAAAACAATCGGAGCACAAATGTATATGCATAAAATACAAATAGATCTTGCGGGAATAATCTCATGGACAATTATTGTCGTAATAATTTCACTCCTGTTTGATTACATATTGAAAAAGCTGTTTGAAAGGAGTGAAGTTAAGTGATAAAGCTTATTGATATACACAAACAATTTCAGGAGCTTATTGTGCTCGACGGAATTAATATGGATTTTGAAGACGGCAGGATAACAGCGATATTAGGCCCATCGGGATGCGGAAAAACAACGCTTTTGTCCATAACCGCAGGTTTAATCGAACCAACCCGCGGTGAGGTAATCGGAATGGAGTCGAAAAAATCAGGTTTTATATTCCAGGAGCCAAGGCTCCTTCCGTGGAAGAATGCGGTACAAAACCTTGAATTCGTCCTTCCCGACAGCATGGACAAAGCGGAGAAAAAGAAAATCTGCAGCGATATTCTGGCTCAGGTCGGCCTTTCGGGATTCGAAAAACATTATCCGTCACAGCTCAGCGGAGGCATGAGCCAGAGACTTGCTATGGCGCGGGCTTTTATAGTAAAATCCGATATACTTTTTATGGATGAACCTTTTCAGTTCCTCGATTTAAAAAGACGCGCGCAGATGATTGATCTGCTGAAAAACCTATGGATTAAAAGAAAACCTGCGGTGGTTATCGTAACTCATGACGTCCAGGAAGCGCTTCTTTTATCTGATAAAATATACATTCTTTCCGATAAGCCGGCAGCCGTTATAAGGGAAATAAAAAATCCAATGCCCTTCAGCTTAAGATCGGTAAAAAATGCGGAATTCTATAAGCTTGAGCAGGAAATTATAAATGACTGCCTTTTGTCCTGATCACTGTATTTCATTTCTATTCCCCTTGTATACGCGCGAAAACTCATGTATTATGTTCTTGTTGTTTTAATCACTGACAGGGAAAGGATTTGCAATGCTTCGCAGGGATTTTTATTATGATTTGCCTCAATCTCTTATAGCTCAGCATCCGTCAAAGGAAAGAGACATGTCGAGGCTTCTTGTTCTTGACAGGAAAACAGGCCAAACAACTCATGTTTTGTTCAAAGATATCATCGATTACGTAAAAAAAGGCGACTGCCTTGTTATAAACAATACAAGGGTTATACCGGCGCGTCTTTTGGGTGAAAAAGAAGATACCGAAGGGAAAATCGAATTTGTCCTTTTAAAGAATAAAGGGGATGATATTTGGGAGGTAATTCTTAAACCCGGAAAGAGGGCCAGGAAAGGGGCAAGGTTTGTCTTCGGCGGCGGAATACTGAAGGCTGAAATAATTGATATTGTCGAAGAAGGGAACAGGCTCGTCAGATTTTACTACGACGGAATTTTTGAAGAGGTTCTTAATAAAGCAGGCATTATACCGCTTCCTCCGTATATAACGTCAGAAATCGAAGACTATGAAAGATACCAGACCGTATATTCACGGTTTAAAGGTTCGGCAGCCGCGCCGACCGCCGGCCTTCATTTCACAAAAGGACTTATGAACAGGCTGAAAGAGAGAGGGATTAAATTCGCCGAACTTACGCTTCATGTCGGTATCGGCACTTTTCGTCCGGTAAAAACCGAAAATATCGAAGAGCATCATATGCATAAAGAGTATTACAGTATAAGC
>DATCLI010000124.1:0-4486 GCA_036563955.1 Clostridia bacterium
GGATGGAAGACAGCGGTATTGGGTATATCGATTCATTTTTTCTCAGAAACGGTCTTTTTAAGAAAAAAGTATTTAAATCGTCCGGTTAATAATGAGCTTACCAACGGCGCCAATACACTGAATCCCGCTACAGGCAGCCAATGTTCGGCTGAAAGAGAAACCGTATTAAACAATTTTTGAAGGAACGGCAAATATACAACCCCCGCAAGCAGGCATACGGAAACGAATACAGCGCCTATAAGCCATAGGTTGTTAAGGAACGGTATTTCAAATATCGACTTTTTTTCGGATTTGCATTCAAAAACATGTATCAGCTGACTTAAAACCAGGGTAACGAGTGTTGCCGTCCTGGCGGCTTCCACACTCCCCGATGCCGAATATACCGTTAAAAATGACAGTAATGTAGATATCCCTATGAAAATACCGCGGACAATTATCAGCCTCCACAGACCCGAGAAAATATGTTCTTTAGGATCCCTTGGTTTTTGTTTCATCGTATTCTGATCTCCCGGCTCCATGCTGAGGGCGATTGCCGGGAGCCCGTCGGTGGCAAGGTTTACAAACAGGATCTGTACGGGCAGCAGCGGTACTGGTATACCGATAAGCATGCCGAGAAACATTGTCAATACTTCTCCTATATTGCAGGATAACAGATAGCGTATGAACTTGCGTATATTATTATATATATTCCTTCCTTCCTCAACCGCGGCAACAATTGTCGAAAAATTGTCATCCATGAGGATCATTGACGCGGCCTGCCTCGTAACATCGGTTCCCGAGCAACCCATCGCAACGCCTATGTCGGATTCTTTTACCGCCGGCGCATCGTTTACCCCGTCCCCGGTCATTGCCACAATATGGCCTTTTTCCTTATACGCCTTTACAAGCCGCAGCTTATGTCTCGGAAGCACGCGCGCAAAAACAAAAGTATCCTCAAGCCGGGCTTTAAGCTCTTTATCGTTCATGCTTTCCAATTCATCACCGGTAATAACGTTTTGGCTGTCATCACCAATAATTTTTAATTCCGCTGCTACCGCACGGGCTGTTTCTTTGTGGTCGCCCGTAATCATAACGGCTTTTATACCCGCTATTTTACACTGTTCCACTGCATCATACGCCTCAGGTCTCGGAGGATCCATTATTCCTGCCAGACCGATAAATGTCAGGCCATATTCAGGATCTCCTGCAATATCCTTTTCGTCTGCAATAACACGGTAAGCCATGCCGATTACCCTCAGGGCGCCTTGCGCCATCCGGCTGTTCTCTCTAAGTATACGCTCGAAGTCGTAATCCATAATAGCGCGTTCATTGTCTGCGACAAGAATATGTGTGCACTTTTTAAGAAGCACTTCGGGTGCGCCTTTCGAAAAAATTATTTTCTCTTTTAAAGGGTTTTCGCATACCACCGACATCATTTTTCTATCGGAATCAAACGGGATTTCCCTGATTCTGCGAAAATCCAACTGAGTCAATCCCGGATCGTAGCCGCTTTCGGCAGCCATCCGTACCAACGCCACCTCGGTAGGGTTGCCGAAGAAAGCGTTTATACCTGTGCTGTCCGATTGTTCGTCAACATTTCTATGTAAATTGACATTACTGCAAACAATTCCTGTGATCATCATAAGATCCAAACCCGTCAGTTTTTTGGGATCAATCGGTTTTCCCTGGAGTGTAATTCTGCCTTTATGCTGCTGTTTATCAACAACAACCTGATACCTTGTTCTCCCGCTGTAAACCGACACGACGCGCATTTTGTTTTCGGTCAGCGTTCCTGTCTTATCGGAGCATATTACCGTTGCGCATCCAAGCGTTTCAACCGCCGGAAGTTTTCTTACAAGCGCATTCCTTTTCACCATTCTCCCTACCCCAAGGGCGAGCGCAATTGTAACAACAGCGGGAAGGCCTTCGGGAACTGCCGCGACAGCCAGGCTTATGCCCGAAAGCAGCATTGAAAAAACATTTTCGCCGCGGATAATCCCGGTTATAGATACTATCGCACAAATAATAAAGCAGCCTGTTACGATATTGCTTCCAAGCATTTCAAGCTTTTTTTGCAGTGGGGTATCCTGCGGCTGTGCCTGCTGAATCATATTTGCGATTCTGCCCATCTCCGTATCCATTCCGGTTCCGGTAATAACAGCCTTTCCGGTTCCTCCCGATACCGTGCAGCCCATATACACGCATACTCTATTCTGTGATTTTATTTCTTCGCTGAAAACCGCACCTTCCGGCAAGGCTTTCTTCATAACCGGCATCGATTCGCCGGTAAGAAGCGACTCATCCACCTGGAGTTCATTCGAATCTATAAGATAACCGTCAGCGGGAATCCTGTCGCCTGCTTCAAGCAATATTAAATCACCCGGAACAATTTCTTCTGCCGGCAGTTCACACAGCTCATTATCCCTGAAAACCTTTGCCCTGGGAGCTGCAAGCTGTGCAAGAGCCTCCATTGTTTTTTCGGTATGTATCTCCTGATAAAAACCCAAAAGTGAATTTAAGAGAACAATGACAAGAATCGTTAACGCTTCGGTTATCTCTCCCATAATCATCGATAATGCCGTCGCGCCAAGCAAAACAAGAACCATGAAATCCGTAAACTGTGAAAGCAGCATAATTATCCATGATCGTTTTTTCTTATGCTGCAGTATGTTTTTACCGTAAATATCCTGTCTTTTTTTTGCTTCAAGGTATGTTAGCCCGGTTGTTCTTTTTCTGTATCCAACGTCATTTGGAATAATTCTTAAAGCTTCCATTACGGACGCCTCCCGGCTGTAAAAATAATCAAAGCCCTTTCGTAAAAAGAACCGTACTTTATTTTATGCTTGATAATGAAGAATAGTACAAGCAGTGTATTTTCATTATTTAAAAAGCCGCAAAACCAGGTACGAGAGCTTTAAAACACGCAGCGGCGGGTATCGGAGGGAATATTTCACATACACTGTGCAATGATAATACAGGGTGGTTTGCAATGGCAAATAAAACGAATCTTTCGCTTGATAATAGTTCTTCGGGTATTGATAATAACCCGATAGTACGTTTTTTTATCAAGCATACGGGGCATTTCGTTCTTGCCGGATTCATGCTTTTATGTTTTTATCCCGTATTGTCGTGCTGGTATTATGGAGATGATGTTGTAAGCAGAAATATACACGCCGTAATGAAATATGAGAACAGAAGCCTGTACGGGTTCATAGTCAACCAGATGGAATACTATATCGTAAAGCTCGGAAGATTTTTCCCCGTACACATATTACAGCGGTTTCTGACATTTTACTTTCTGGATACAATAACAAAATACAGGATTTATGTTCTTGTTATGAATATTCTTGCTGTTTTATGCTTCGCGCTTATGGCAAGGGTTTATTCAGGATCAGACAGGCTTTTTTACGCAGTGCTTGTTCTTTTTCCGGCCCTTTTTTTCTCGCTGTCCCGAAATGACGATGCCTCTATAGGGTATTACATGTTTATCCAGACGATTGTTATTTATTTGTCCATATCGCTGATACTTATGAAAAAATACCGTGATACGGGCAGAAAGGGCTATATGTGGCTCAGCGTGATTCTTTATCTTTTTAGCCTTCTCACATATGAAGTTTCATACCCCATGGTTTTGGCCTATCCTGCTGCCGCATATTATTTGTTTGACAGCGCCGGTAAGGACGGGATTAAAAAAACCCTAAAAGCATCCATACCCTTTTTTGCTGCAGCGGTAAGCTGCTTTGCCGTTTATATTTATTTCTCAATAAATGCGGTCAACTCATATGACGGAATCAATTTCAACCCGGATATCGGGAAAATAGCAATAACCTCAATAAAACAGACAGCTGCGGCACTGCCCGGGTTCTCCGGTTTGCTTTTAAATGCAAACGTTAAATTCAGCTCCTTCCTGAACGGCATTATATCGGGAATTGCTTTTCGGGACATTATTACAGCCATCATATTTGCTTACCTTTTGACGGTTCTGGTTATGAACCATAAGAAGGTAAACCTTGAGCTGCCCGGAACGAGGTTCCTTATTGTTTTGTCTGTTCTGCTTATAGCGTGTCCGGCAATCATAATAGGCATATCAAAAAAATATCAGCAAAACCTCAAGTGGGGAGAAGGCTACCTTACAGTTTACATTATACGTTTTGGGCTTATTCTTCTGTTTTTTCTTCTGTACGAATTCATTTCAGGGCATATAAAACGAAAGCCCGGTAAAATATTCATTATCGCGCTGACGATACTGCTTATGCAGTTTCTGCATCTTTTCGGCATGCAGGAAAACAGAAAAGTGCTTCAATACAAAAACCAGACATCATATCTGCGTCTTGTCGCAGAAAGTGCAATCGATGGAGGTCTTTTAAAAAACATACCGGAGCAGTCAATTATATTGCTTGGCAACATATGGTATGACTATCCTTCCTTCACGCGCAACAGCATTTTCTCAAATTACTGCGGCGTCCGCGTTACAACGGATACAATACGGAATTTTATCGATGAATCA
>DATCLI010000125.1:0-1919 GCA_036563955.1 Clostridia bacterium
TCAGTATGCAATGAACGAAGGTATTGATATTGAAGAGGTCGATGAAATTGATAAACTAAATGTTTATTTTTCCGACGGTGTTCCAAAATGCCCAAGCGGCGTTGATTACAGCATTACGGATGGTAAAGTCACATGCGTTAATCACGAGCATTATAAAGATTCGGCGTCCTCGACTGGCGGTGACGGCGATTAAAATTAGCCGCATTTAGTGCATTGAAGTACAATAAACGGTTTTAGATCCGCGAAGAGAGAAAGCCCGCTAATAAACCGGAAAAAGGTTAATAAGCAAAGGGATACAGGGGTTGAAATGCTATGTCAGATAAAGGCATGAAAAGCCGCCAAAAAAACAATTTTCATGAGTTTTTCAAAAAGTACAAATCCATGGTTGTGCTGCTTCCTGTTTTAGCAGCCGCTGTTATTGCGCTCATAATTCTTTATTCAGATTCCGACTCAAAACCCGTTTCAGGCAAACAGTATGACGTGGCTGAAGCAGGCATTGCCGGACAGGCTGTGGAAATACTCCCGCAAATGGAGCGTATAAAAAAACCCGAAGCCGAATCCGGTTTAAGCAAAAGGGATCCCTTCGCTTTGGGTGAACTTTCTCTTACCCTAAAAGGAATAACACAGTACAAAGAAAAAAGCACGGCTATTATTGAAACCGAAAACAGGGCTTATGTGGTATCTGCCGGAGACATAATTGAAGACGGCATGACAGTAGAGAGGGTAGATACCACAAGCGTACTTCTTAAAACAAAAGAAGGAAACGAAATAGTACTGGAATTCAAATAGCGGGATATGCTGCCGTTTGGTTATCTTTCGCAAAAGGAAACCATATAAGGAATAATATTGCCTAAAGGAGGCTTGCGAAATGCTTTTCATAAAAAGAATAAAGCCCGGTATTGCTGCGGTTACCGCTGTTGTTGTCTTAATGCTTTTTTCAATACCGGCAAAGGCTTTGGATAGCTATGCAGAAACAGCTAAGAACAGTGATGCTGTAACAATAGATATTAGGGATGCCGACATAAGGGATATATTAACCTCGCTTTCTGTTGCTGTGAAAAAAAGCATAATATACACAGAAGAGCCTGTGCGGCTGTCATTTTCGGTAACCGGCGTATCTCCTATAAAAGCGTTTGAGCTTCTGGCATTTTCCGCTAATTTGTCTTATATCGAACAAGATAACATAATACTGGTAGGAAAAGACGGAACAATAAACGCGAATTTCTATACAATGCTTCCGATAACAAAGTTTGATCTTTCATATATTTCTGCCGTAGAAATAAGCGAGCAAGTGGACAGGCTTGCAATACCCGTTAAAAAAATTACGATGGATTCCGCCCAAAAACGCATATGGGTGCAGGGCTCTCCCCATGCGCTTGCAAAAATGCGTGAACTCGTATATGTCCTTGACAGGCCTGAAAACATAGATCCCGCTCCGCCGCAGGAGCCGGAACCCTTGCTCAGCCTGTCTCCGATAGAACTGAAATATGTGCCGGCCGAGCTTATTAATGGACTGATAGCACAGCTTGGGATACCATGCCGAACCGTACTGGTTGAAACAAACCCCAAAACCATATGGGTTGACGGTGACGTAAAAGCTCTTTCGGATATAGGCAGTCTCATAAAAAGTGTTGATATCGCTGAAAACCAGGTTGTGGAAGAACCTGAAGAACCCGAGGCGAAAATTGAAATTGAAGCGAAAAAATTGAGGAATATAACAACAAACCGCCTAATTCCGCTGATTAGTGGAATTGATATACCGGTTAAAGTTATTTCAATAGACTCGAGCGGATACAATTTATGGATGAGAGGCACGCGTGAAGATATAAACATAATTAACGATTTGATAAACCGGCTTGACGCCTCGCATTCCCGGGACGATGTGAATTTCTTCATATACACGCTTACGAATATAAGGG
>DATCLI010000126.1:0-3892 GCA_036563955.1 Clostridia bacterium
GCTAGAAGACTTAAGACGTGTAACCTCCTTTGCCAAAGACCATGAACAGGAATTCATCCGTATAGTAATGAATAATTCAGAAAAGGAACTTGCCAAAGAACTCCGCCAAAGTCAAAAGGAGTACGAACAAGCACAGACTCGTATTGCTGACATAGACAAAATCATTCGGAAACTATATGAGGACAATGTGATGGGCAAAATTCCCGAAGAGCGTTTTTACAAGATGTCGGCTGAATATGAAGCCGAGCAGAAGGTCCTGGAAGAAAGGATAATCAAATTAAAGCATACCATTGATACAGCAAATGAACAGTCCCTCAATACCGACCGCTTTTTGGCACTAGTAAAAAAGTACACAGAAATTACAGAATTGGATGCAGAGATTATCCGAGAGTTCATTGATAAAATTATAGTATTTAAGGCTGAAAAAGTAGATGGCCGCAGAACTCAGCGGATTCAAATTTTCTATAACTGCATTGGTGCTATCGACTTACCAAACTAAACGAAAAACGGCATAGCCGAATATCAACGACTATGCCGGATTTTTCAGGAATTAATAATCCCTATCTGACCGCTCTGAAAGGGCCCTTTTTTTAATAAGAATTTATTACATTGTTTTATATTCATTGAAAGCATGCCATTATTGACTTTACAGGATAAAACAAATATCGGACGGTGCCGATATAAATATTGTAGTATACCCTTGCTCCTGCGCCTTGTTTTTCTTTATTTATCGCATGGAGTCGGCGGCATACGCGTTTTATTGAAATAAACGATATTCTTATTTTACTGCAAGGAGCTGTAAGTTAGGTATGAATCATAAGTCCGTAAAATTACCGGCAGTGCTTTTGATAATATTTTTACTGATGGGAATCGTTTTCCCGCAGATACAGCCAAGTTTGGCAAACAATATATTCAATCCGGCCATTTCATATAATTCGGCAACAGGAAAATGGGATATCAAATGGATTCCGATAGATGGAACCGAAACATATTCAATAACGTGGCACGGGCCTGCAGGTCCTTTGCCTGCATACACAGACGAAGAGCTTATATTTGACGGTGTGTACAACATAGTAAGCCTTTCGTTTCTTCCCGACCATATTTATGATATTACCTTCAGTTTCAAGGATTCGGGAGGAACTCCGGTGCAGTTTGTAAACAAATACGGGGAACTTGTGGAGCAGGAAACACTGTTCTTCCTGTCAAAGATAACGTTCCAGGGCACGTCGTTCAATGATGCTGCAGTTCTCGGCGGCCTTGAGGACGCCGATCCCGATCTTATACAAAGCGGAGGCCAGACCATAAGGGTTATCAGCGGAAACGATCCGAAGGTTACGCTCAGGTGGAAGGCGCCGACAATTTGGGAGCCGTCGGTCGGCGCTGTTCTTCACATTACAAATGAAAACGTGAATCTTGACAGGCTGGAGAGCGGAGGCACATCGCATGTCGATCTTGACTACGGATATTTCCATATAAGAATGAATGAGGTTACTGATATTATAACCGAAAGAATATTTACAACAACTGTGCAGGAAGGCACAGGAGCTATAATAGTAAGCCAGTCGGGCGACCCGGTACAGGGCTTCGGACCTGACGGAAGCGTTATGGCTGCCGACGGGTTTGTTTATTTTACACTCGATCAGTCCGACGGAATCCTGCCAGGAACGGAATATGAGAATGTAAACATTAAGCTGACATTCCGGTCGGGTTTTTCTGAAGCGCCATACACAAGGCTCAGTTCTGCCGCAGGCAATTTCCTTATTGAGAACAAGGATAATATTTTTCAATCCATAGGCGGGCAGGTTACATCTATTTTCACCCCGCTGTGGTTTGAAGCATCGAAAGTGGATGTTGACAAGCTTGAGCTTAAAATATACAAGATAAAAAGCCGCAACTATACCGAACTGTATTATGAGGTACAGGACGCGGGTTCAATTGTGGAGCTTTTGGAGAACCCCGCCCAGGCGAGCAGCGGGATAAAGCTCCCCGATGCGAGCATACCTGATGCAACGGGCTGGGGGAGCGTTATTGTTGAAATACCTATTAATCAAAACGGCGAGCACCCCTTAAGGTTTTACAGGTTTGTTGTAACGGATGGGGATTCGCTTACGCCGTTAGGTTCTCTTGCAATTAATCTTCAGCTTCTCGGAAATGATACGGGAAAGCCTCCCGTTCCGAGAGAAATTGAAGCAGAGTCGCTTTACAGCGGAAAGCAGGAAGTTGTTTATAAAAACCCGCAGGTACCTGTTCCGGTAAATATTCCGCTGTCCGATATAAGGATTTCATTTGAAAAACCGCTGGTGTGGATGACCCGTCCGTGGAATGAAATAGTATCAAGCCCCGATGACGACGGCGATTTCACATTTCATCTGCTTTTGAACACATACCTGTCCGACGATGTTAAAATGGTTGAAACGAAGGAAATAGGCGATGAAGAGGTTTCGGTATTTGTACCTGTCAAAGAGAAGAGAATGCTGTCTTTCGGAAAACACCAGCTTCAGGAGGACCCGAACGACAGTACGCGCGTCTATTTCGAACTGGACGGTTCGAAGCTGTTTTATGATTATGTAAGGGATATTCCGCTGGACCACGAAAATGATATTGATTACGATATAAACGGCAACGGCGACTACCCTGATTTTCTTATTCCTAACACGACATATTACCTCAGGATGTTTTCAACAAGACTTGTAAACCACGACGATGTCAATTGGGTGTTAAGGGATGAGCTTGAGTTCGAAAACGATATTTCATACATATCCCCGATGATCAGCTTCACAACGTATCCAACAAGGGAAAAACCCGTGCCTCTCCCGAATCTTTCACTTGATATTGACTTCGAGCCGGAGCCCGATCCTGTAACGGGGAAACCCGTAATGAACGGAATTATCGTCGAATTTCCGAAAATACTAAATGATAATGACTGGCTCAATTATACGAATATTACTGAAAGCAGGCGCATTGTGTATGATATTTACATAAGCGACAGCCCTGACGAAGATAGCTTTATTCTGCTTGATTCTTCATTTCTTGCCCCATTGGAAACGCATTATCCTGATGAGAATCCGGACGCTCCGATGTCTGCGCTTGTTACGGTCTTTCCGAAAGGTGGCGGTGAGGAATTAAAGCCGAATACGACATATTATTTTATCGCTCAGGCCAAAATGTATGTCAGCGGAGAGGACGAGCCTTTTATTACAAGCGATATGACGCCGGTAAAATCGATAACAACCCCGAAGACTGACTCGGGAGGTCCTGATGAGCAGGACAGAATGCCGAGAACGCCTGTTGAATTTTCGATAGCGAGAGACAGTGAAGGCGAGCTTGAGCTTACCGATTCAAAAGTTACGCTTAACTGGCTGCATGCCGAGAAAGACGTAACGTATGAGATGGTTGTCACAAGGAAAAAACTCGCGCCGAATGCATCGATCGACGATTATGAGGATGATCCGTACAATGTGGGTGACAGATCAATCACCGGATTTCTTGAAGCATACAAGGCATATGTCGGCAGCGGTGAATCAGAGCTTCATATTAGACTTGAAAATTCACCGCTTGAAGATGTCGGCCTCGAATACAATATTGAAACGCGGGTGGCGAGATTCCCTATAAACCTGCCGTTCTTAAGGCCAAACCGCCTGTATTATTTCAGCTTAAGGGCTGTCCGCGGCAGGGGAACGGACGAAGTCAGGTACAGCAACTGGGTAAGCATCCCTGTAACAACAAAAATGGTGGCTCCTCCTGATTTCTTCGAGGTGGTAACCGATGTGCAGCTCGGGTTTAACGTGACGCTCGGCGGCGATATACCGCCCGAAAATGTCGGTATTATGCTGAAGAAGGGATACCAGTCAGGTTCGGCTTATGTTGAGCTGTCAAAAGCCAAATATACTGT
>DATCLI010000127.1:0-3460 GCA_036563955.1 Clostridia bacterium
CATGAACATTAACGTAAACAAAACGATATTACCTGTTTGAACAGGAGAGGAAAATGCAAGAGTGGATAATAATAGCATCAGCGGACATTAATTGGGGAATCGGCTGCAAGGATCGCCTGCTTGCCAGGGTCTCGGAAGATATGAAGTTCGTTTCGGAAAAAACAAAAGGGAAAGTAATTGTGATGGGACGGAAAACGCTTGAGTCCTTTCCGTCGGGCAAACCTTTGCCGGATCGTCTGAATGTTGTGTTAACGAGGAACATAAAATATTCCATAGAAGGGGCTTTGGTTGTTCACAGCATTGAAGAATTGATGGAAGCATTAAAAGATTATAAGGGTGAAATATATGTGTTCGGCGGGGGCAGCATTTACAGACAGCTTATGCCGTACTGCTCGCGGGCATATATAACAAGGTTTCGGCACGAATTTACGGCGGATACCTACCTTCCCCGTTTTGATAAACTTAATGAATGGGAATTGGTTTATTCCGGCGAATGGATGACAAGTAAAACAGGTATTTGCTATAAGTTTACCGAGTATAAAAGGGTTCCGAATGTTAATAAATAATACTGGAGGTAACCGGATGCAAAAAGAATATATTGAAGTTGTTGTCGAGGGACAGAAAACCAGAATAGAAAAAGGGACCGTGCTTGAAACAATCAGTAAAAATGTTAAGCATCAAAAAACTTCATTGATTGTTGCGGGGATTGTGAATAATGAAATAAGGGAACTGACATATCCGATTACCAAAAAGTGCGATATTTCATTTGTTGACATGACAACTGAAGACGGTATAAGGATTTACCAGCGGAGCCTTATTTTTCTGCTTATTAAGGCATTTACCGATATTAACCCGGGTAAGGAGATTGCGATCTGCCATTCCATAAGCAGGGGCCTTTTTTTTGAGCCTGTTGATCTGAAGCTTAGCGAAGAAGATGTTGAGAAAATTGAAAAGAGAATGAAAAGCCTCGTGGAAAAAGATATCCCGTTCAGGAAGGAAACTTTGCCGACAGAAAAAGCTAAGGAAAGATTTTTGCGGGAAAACAGGATTGATCGGTACGGCGCTATAAAATACCGTGAAAAGCCGCATGTCAGTTATTATGTTTTGAATGGGACGGAGGATTATTTTTACGGGTATATGGCGCCGAGCACAGGCTACCTTTCACTGTTCAGGCTGGAGTATTACAACGGCGGAATTGTGCTTATTTCACCGAGAAAAACAAGCCCAAACACTCTTGAAACACGCGAAATACCTGAAAAACTGTTTCAGATATTCACCGAATACCGGAAATGGGTCAGCATTCTTGGCGTGGATAATGTCGGCAAGCTTAATGACATCATTGAAGCCGGAAAAATAAATGAGTTTATCAGGATTTCAGAAGCGCTCCATGAGAAAAAGATAGCCCGGATAGCCGATATGATTTATGATGAAAGAGAAAGAATAAAAGCAGTACTTATCGCAGGTCCGTCTTCTTCAGGAAAGACTACGTTTGCCCAGAGACTGTCAATTCAGCTTCGTGTAAACGGTCTTATTCCGATAAACATATCGATTGACGACTATTTTGTCGAGAAAAAGGATACCCCGCTCGATGAGAAAGGAAACCCTGATTACGAATCAGTTGAAGCAATTGATTTGAAGTTGTTCAATGAGCAGCTGAACAGCCTTATCCGGGGTGAGGAAGTCCATGTGCCGTTCTATAATTTTTTAACAGGCAAGCGGGAATACAGGAACAACAAACTTAACCTGAACGGCGGCAAGATCCTTGTTATTGAAGGAATTCACGGTTTGAATCCAAGACTTACCGCCGAAGTTGATGAAGACAAAAAGTTTAAAATATATATCAGCGCTATTACATCAATGAGGATTGACAGGCATAACAGAATACCAACAACAGATTTAAGGTTTATTCGGAGGATCGTGAGGGATCACCAGTTCAGAGGCTGCACGCCGGAAAGGACAATAGAACTCTGGCCTTCGGTAAGAAATGGAGAGGAAAAATATATTTTTCCGTTTCAGGAAGAAGCGGATACCATGTTCAACTCTTCGCTGATATATGAGCTGGGAGTTCTGAAGGCATACGCTCTGCCCTTATTGCAGAATATTGGACCGGAGCTTCCGCAGTACTCGGAAAGCCGCAGGCTGATAGAATTTTTAAGCTATTTTCTAAGCATAGGCTGTGAGGAAGTACCGCCTAATTCGATACTGAGAGAGTTTATCGGCGGCTCGTGTTTCAAATAAGCGGCCTGCTTTAGATCCGCCGAATACGAGCATCACATGAAAGAAAAAAATACAGGTTTCGGATTAATTTTTCGCGTCCTGTTTATGTTAATTAAATAAATTGAAAAGGGTTGTTTATTTGGAGGATAAAGTAAATCTTATTGCCACTTCTTCATTCGGCATTGAAGCAATTGTCGCGGGAGAAATAAAAAAACTGGGTTATAGTGATATAAATATTAAGGACGGAAAGGTAACTTTCAGCGCCCCTGTTTCAGGCATCTGCAGAACAAATTTATGGCTTCGCTGCGCAGACAGGGTGTTTTTAAAAATGGGAGAGTTTGAAGCGGCAACTTTTGACCAACTATTTGAGGGAACGAAGAAAATTGCGTGGGAGCGCTGGATTCCCAAAGACGCGGTATTCCCCGTTACCGGAAGCTGCGTGCATTCAAAGCTCATGAGCATATCCGACTGCCAGTCTATAATAAAAAAGGCGGTAGTGGAAAGGCTTAAGCTGCGCTACAGGCTGAACGTTTTTCCTGAAACGGGACAAAGGTATAAAATAGTTTTCTGGATACTGAAGGATCAGGTCATTCTGGCAATTGACGCTTCGGGTGACGGGCTTCATAAAAGGGGATACCGCAGAAGGCCTACCGCTGCACCTCTGAAGGAAACGCTTGCATGCGCGCTTTTATATATAAGCCGCTGGTCCGAAGAAAAACCGCTCATTGATCCGTTTTGCGGTTCCGGTACTATCCCGATAGAGGCCGCTATGATGGGATTGAATATTGCTCCGGGCATCAATCGCCGCTTTGATGCGATGGATTGGGCGGAAATCAATTCGAAGTTTTGGAATGAATCCGTTGAAGAAGCCCGTGATTTGATGCGCCGCGGAAACAGAATGAAAATATACGGGTATGATATAGACAGCGAAGCTTTAGAAGCATGCCGTTTTCATGCGAAGGAAGCCGGGGTGGATGAAATGCTCCATTTTCAGGTTCGGGATATGAAACAAACGTCTTCCCGGTTTGAATACGGAATTATTGTTACAAACCCTCCGTATGGGGAAAGGCTTGGAAATAAAAACGAAAACCTGCAGATGTACCGCGATATGAACAAAACCTTTAAAACAAATCTTGGAACATGGTCTTATTATATTATTTCTTCCGATATTGATTTCGAGAGGCACTTCGGGAAAAAAGCAGACAAGAAAAGGAAACTCTATAACGGCGGGATAATGTGCTAT
>DATCLI010000128.1:0-7775 GCA_036563955.1 Clostridia bacterium
CCATTGACTATAAAGGCGAACCGGCATCTTCCACAATTGATGCGCTGTCCACCATGGTTATAGATAACATGGTTAAAGTTGTTTCATGGTATGACAATGAATGGGGTTACTCGAACAGATACGCCGATCTGGCGGCGTTTGTAGCCAGGAAGGGTTTGTAATGCCTGTAAGCAGCAGGGATTTGGAGCATGCCGCCCGCGAAAAAAACGGCGAAATTTTGTGCTTGACAAATGCTGTAAACTGTGCTACTATATCCTAAAATTCAAATAAACAAAAACCGTGAAGGGGAATAGTAGATGCAGGGAACCTTACAGAGAGCTGTTGGCCGGTGTAAAACAGCAGGGGAAATGCGTTGAACTGGCCTCGGAGTTGCCTTCTGAAATAAAAAGTAGGATAGGACGGAAGCCCACCGTTATAAGGGCAGGATATCGGTAAGATAAACCTGTATCCGGCGCAAAAGAGTGGTACATTATGCCCTTTCGTCTCTTTTGGCGAAGGGCTTTTTATTTTAAGGGTAACAGGAATATTGTATCGGTATCTGTATTTGAGAGTATTCCTTTATGGAATAAAAAAGAGTGGTACCGCGGAAGATCCCTTTCGTCTCTTATGCTGAGACGAAAGGGTTTTTTATTTGTATCATTAAGATCGATTGCTTTAGGAGGGGTTAATAATGAATTGGAAAAAATACAGGAAATATCCTGCAATGAAAATGGAAAAAAGAATGTGGCCTGACAATACAATAGAGAAGGCTCCGATATGGTGCAGCGTGGATTTACGGGACGGCAACCAGGCTCTTCCGATACCGATGAGTGTTGATAAAAAGCTGAAGATGTTCAACTTACTGATAAGGCTTGGATTCAAGGAAATTGAGGCTGCATTTCCGTCAGCGTCGGATACTGATTTTCGATTTGTACGCACGATAATTGAAAAAAAGTATCTTGACGATGATACCGTTATCCAGGTATTAACACAGGCGAGAGAACACCTGATAAGAAGGACGATGGAATCCGTACAGGGCGCAAAGCAGGCAATAATCCATTTGTACAACTCAACCTCGGAACAGCAGAGGAGGATTGTTTTTAAGAAAGATAAACGTGAAATCATAAAAATTGCCCTTGAAGGGACACGCCTTGTAAAACAATTAAGCCGTGACTGCGATACGGATATAAGGTTTGAATATTCTCCCGAAAGCTTTACCGGTACTGAAATGGATTTTGCGCTGGAGATATGCGAGGAGGTTATGAACATATGGCGGCCCACCACTGAGAAGAAGGCTATAATAAACCTTCCGGCGACTGTTGAAATGTCGACTCCGAATATATACGCCGATCAGATTGAGTGGTTCCATAATCACATAAGCTGCAGGGACAGAATAATTTTAAGCCTTCATACTCACAACGACCGGGGAACGAGCGTTGCGGCAACGGAGCTCGCGCTTCTGGCCGGAGCCGATCGGGTTGAGGGGACGTTGTTTGGGAACGGTGAGCGTACAGGGAATGTAGACATTTTAACCCTTGCGATGAATCTGTATTCGCAGGGAATTGATCCTGAACTTGATATTGCCGATATGGACAGAATTATTAATGTATATGAACAATGTACGGGAATGCAGGTGCATGAGAGGCATCCATATGCCGGTAAGCTGGTATTTACGGCCTTTTCAGGTTCGCATCAGGACGCGATTAACAAAGGTTATCATTATGCGAGGGAAAATAAGTGCGAATACTGGGATATACCGTATTTGCCGATTGATCCTTCGGATATTGGAAGACAGTATGAAGCGATAATAAGAATCAACAGTCAATCCGGAAAAGGCGGCGTTGCATTTATAATGGAACATGAATTTGGATACAAGCTTCCGAAGGCGATGCATCCGGAGTTCGGAAAAATAATTAAAAAGAAGTCCGATGCTCTTGGCAAGGAACTTTCTCCGGAAGAAATAATGCAGGAATTCAATAAAAATTATCTTGAAATAAAAGGGCCGTATAAGCTCGCGGATTACACGATATCAAGCAAAGGGGATACGGTCGCCGTTAATGCAGTGATATCGGTGAATAATAAAAACGAAACAATATCAGGAACAGGAAACGGTCCGATATCCGCTTTCTTTGATGCATTGAAGAATACCGGGATTTCCAGTTATAAATTTGAGGCATATGAAGAACATGCGCTTTCAAGCGGAGCGGATGCGGAAGCAGTTGCGTATATTCAGCTTGAAAACGGAGGCGGCAGAAGCATTTTCGGCGTTGGAAAGGATCGCAATACAACTACGGCATCCTTCCATGCGATAATTTGCGCGCTGAACAGGGCGGCACTTTCCCGGTAAAACTTATTTATCTTTCATGAGCTGTTGTTCCCGTACGGTTACAACAGCTTTTTGAATTTTTAAGAGCTATTGTACAATAGCAAAAATAATAAAAATAGTAACGTATGAACAGAAAGGGCTAAAAAATAACGGGATTTTTCTAAAAATATAATACTTTTATAATGAAGCTTTTCATTGTATAATAGTTAGGAAAAATGCTTTTTGGGGCATGATAATTGTTTAAAATCCAAAGTTTTGGGTTTAATGTATATATAATGCGGTAAAAAGTAAATTAAAATTTTATCTATACACAGGAGGTTTTTTATGCGCTTAAGTGAAGAAAATCGAAGAAAAATTGAAAATCTTGCAAATCCAAAGGTGATGGAATACCTTAATGAGGCAATTGAGCTGTGCAAACCAGCAAAGGTTACCGTCATAACCGATTCCGACGAAGATGCTGCTTATATAAGGGAGCTTTCCCTCAAAAACGGCGAAGAAGCGATGCTTGAAATGGAAGGCCACACGATCCATTTCGATGGTATCTATGACCAGGGAAGAGACAAGAAAAATACAAAATATCTTGTAGCTGAAAAAGTCAATTGGGGTATGGAAGTTAATGCAATACCTCATGATGAAGGTGTTGCTGAAATAAGGGGAATTATGGACGGCATTATGGAAGGAAAGGAAATGCTTGTAAGCTTTTTCTCCCTTGGCCCGACAAATTCCCATTTTTCCATATGCGCAATGCAGATAACCGATTCGGCATATGTGGTGCACAGCGAACAAATACTTTACAGGCCAGGCTATGAAGAATTCAAGAGAATGAACGGTTCTCCCGATTTCTTTTTCTTTCTCCATTCTGCAGGAAAGCTTGAAAACGGCAAAACAGTAAATGTTGACAAACGCAGAATTTATATTGATCTGGTAGAAAACAGGGTATACTCTGCAAACAACCAGTATGCCGGAAACAGTGTCGGCTTGAAAAAACTTGCGTTCAGGCTTGCAATCCAGAAAGCCAACAATGCGGATTGGCTTGCCGAGCATATGTTCCTTATGGGTGTTCACGGCAAGCCGGGCCGCGTAACATACTTTGCCGGCGCTTTCCCGAGCGCATGCGGAAAAACAAGTACGGCAATGATTCCCGGGCAGACAATTGTCGGTGATGATATAGCATACCTGAAAAATATAAACGGCGAAATGCGCGGGGTTAATGTCGAAAGAGGCATATTCGGCATAATTCAGGATGTCAACCCTGAAGACGATCCGCTTATTTACGAAGCCCTGACGACTCCGAGGGAAGTCATATTCTCGAACGTGTTAATAAACAACGGAGTGCCATACTGGCTCGGAATGGGAAAAACAGCGCCCGATGAAGGTGAAAACTTTTCTGGTCAATGGTATAAAGGGAAAAAAGACAAGAACGGCAAAGAAATAGACTATGCGCATAAAAACGCAAGATATACTATTGCCCTTCATGAACTGAAAAACGCAGATGAAAAAATAGACGATCCGAACGGTGTCAGCGTGCAGGCTATAGTATACGGAGGAAGAGATTCGGATACAACGGTACCCATAGCGGAATCCCTTAACTGGCCGCATGGTGTTTTTGTCGGCGCGACCGTCGAATCCGAAACAACTGCGGCTACAATAGGAGCTGAAGGTGTGCGGCATCATGATCCTATGGCTAACCTCGATTTTGTTACCGTTCCTTTGGGCAGATATGTTGAAAATCATTTGAAATTCGGATCTAAACTCAAAAAGCCGCCGACAATCTATGCAACGAATTATTTCCTGAAGGACGAAAACGGAAAATACATGAACAGCAAGCTGGACAAAAAAGTATGGATACTTTGGGCCGACGGCAGGGTAAACGGCGAGTATGACGCGATAGAAACACCTGTCGGCAGAATACCGCTTTATGAAGACCTGAAAGAATTGTTTAAGAAATACTTGAACTACGACTATACCAAGGAAGAGTATATAAAGCAATTCTCGATCAGGGCTGAAAAATACATTGAAAAGATGGAGAGAATGAACGAAATATTCTCGAAGATAGAAATGCCCGAAGAATTCACAAATGAAATGAATGCACAGATACAACGCCTGGAAAAAGCAATGAAGGAACACGGGAAAGTAATTTCCCCGTTTCAATTCAAGTAAATTTAAATGTATAAATAAGGCTTAATTTCAGCCTTCCCAAGCTTCAGGCGGAGCGGAGTCTCCGCCTGAAGTTTGGATATTTCGTGTACCGATTCTGTATAATCCTTATATGTTTTTTTGATGATCGAGTTAGTTGATGCAGCTCATGCAAATGAAGTTCCTGTTTCCGTTATTGTACAATAGTTAAAAGTAATTCCTGAATAGTAACAACGACAGCAGCTTAAATTAAGGTTTTTGCGATGTAACCTTAATAAAAATCCGCTGTACAATTTATAGTGACAAGCTTTAATGCGTACCGGCAATATATTGTACAGCGGAACAAAGGCCACAAATTGCTTAAAAGCATTTACAAAACATAATAATGCATGATATAATAATTCTGGTCTGTTGGGTGTTACTAAAAGAGTGGGTTGTTTCCCACTCTTTGCATTTTAAACAGCGGAAGAAATTGCCTGACGGCAATAAGCTAACCGCATTAACGGGTTAATGCGGGAGCGGACGGAATTATGCGAAACCGGATTTGACCATAGTCAAATCCTTTGTTATGCAAACCATACATAGTTTGAGAATAAACACCCGGATTATGTTAAATATATCTTTTAACCGCCGGTTGGTTTGTATGGAGGTTTTTTAATGTCAAACAAGATTACGGAAATTGTAAGGTCCATTGCGGAACCTATCGTTATCGGGCTTGGGCTCGAACTCGTTGATGTGGAATACGTCAAGGAAGGTTCCAACTGGTATCTCAGGGTATTTATCGATAAAGAAGGCGGAGTTACGGTTGATGACTGTGAAGCGGTTACTTTGCCGCTGAGCAGAAAGCTTGATGAGGTTGATCCGATTTCCCGCTCATATATTTTTGAAGTGTCTTCCCCCGGAATAGAAAGGCCTTTTAAAACACCGAGGGACTATGAAAAAGCGATTGGCAAAAGAGTGCGTGTTAAGTTTTTCAAAGCAATAGACGGGGTGAAGAAGATCGAAGGTATTCTTGAGCAGTACGATGGGAAATCAATTACGATAACCGTAGATAATGTTGGGCAAAAAACGTACCCGGTGGATGCAATTTCTAAAATCAATAAAGTGATTTTATTTTAGGGAGGCTTAAGCAATGAGTGCCGAATTAATTCATGCTTTGGAACAAATTGAAAAAGAAAAGGGTATTCAGAAGGAAGTGCTTATTGAAGCAATTGAAGTGGCTTTAATAACAGCATACAAAAGAAATTACGGTTCTGCACAGAATGTTGAAGTTTATATTGATCGTTTGACAGGCGATGTTCGCGTTTTTGCATTAAAAAACATAGTTGAAGTTGTCACCGATCCGTCGACGGAGCTGTCATTGGAACAGGCCAGCAGGTTCAGCGCTGATTTTGAAGTGGGGGATGTGGTTGAAGTTGAAGTTACCCCGCGTAAATTCGGCAGGATTGCGGCACAGACGGCAAAGCAGGTTGTTATGCAGCGTATCAGGGAGGCGGAACGCGGGATAATTTTTGAGGAATACTCCAGTAAGGAGGAAGATATTATATCAGGTGTTATAAGCCGGTTTGAGCGAAAAAATGTCATAATCGATCTTGGACGTGCCGAAGCTATCCTGCCTCCCGGCGAACAAACACCCGGTGAAAAATACAATATCCACGACAGAATAAAAGCATATGTTATTAATGTAAAGAAGACCAGCAAGAGTCCTCAGATATTTGTATCAAGGACGCATCCCGGTTTGGTAAAAAGACTTTTGGAGCTTGAGGTTCCGGAAATTCATGATGGAACTGTTGAGATCAAAACAATCGCCCGGGAAGCGGGTTCGAGAACAAAAATAGCCATATATTCGAGAAATGAAAACGTAGATCCCGTAGGAGCATGCGTAGGTCAGAAGGGAAGCCGTATACGCGCAATAGTTGAAGAATTGAGGGGCGAAATGCTTGATGTTATAAAATGGAGCAGTGACCCGCGGGAGTATATAGCAAGCAGTTTAAGCCCGGCTAAGGTTGTGCGCGTTGATATTGATGAAGAAAACAAAGTTGCAAGAGTAATCGTGCCTGATTTTCAGCTGTCCCTTGCTATAGGAAAGGAAGGCCAGAACGCGCGTCTTGCGGCAAAATTAACAGGCTGGAAGATTGATATTAAGAGCGAATCGCAGTTAAGAGCGCAAATAGAACAGGAACTGCTTAATTACAATGCGCAAAGCCATATGGAAATGCCTGCCGGTGAAGAAGAAGAAATGCCGGAATCGCTGTTTATTGAAACTGAAAGCGGTATGGAAAGCCTGTTTATAGATCAGGACGATAAAAACGAAGGCGAAGATGACGAAACCTTATACGATGCTCCGAACGGAAACGAATCCGGTGAGACGACACCCGCTGAACAGGACAATTCGGAAACGGAAGATTGAACCGCAGCAGTTTATAATAACAGAGCGGAGGTATAAGGATGAAGCGAAAAAAGGTGCCTTTGCGCCGATGTATAGGGTGTATGGAAATGAAAGAAAAAAAAGAATTAATACGCGTTGTTAAAAGTCCCGAGGGAGAGATATTTCTTGATGAAACGGGCAGAAAAAACGGACGCGGCGCATATTTGTGCAAAAATCTGTCGTGTTTCAGGAAAGCACAAAAATCAAAGGCATTGAACAGAGAATTCAAAACGGAGATTCCCGATGATATATACAGGTCACTTGAAAAGCAATTGGAGGACTGCAGTGGAGGATAAGGTTTATTCATTTATGGGTCTGGCGATGAAAGCCGGCAGATTGGTTTCGGGAGGAGAAACCTGTGAAAGAGCAATAAAGAGTGGTAATGTGTTTTTATTAGTTGTATCTGAAGATGCATCGGATAATACCGTAAAAAAATTTGAAGATGCTTGTAAGCGCCGGGAAATACCTTTTTACCAGTTTGGGAAAAAAGAGGCAATAGGAAGGCTGTTAGGGAAAAAGATCCGTTCGGTTGTTGCAGTGACGGATATTCAGCTGGCCCGGAATCTGAGGAGATTAATAGAGGAACAAAAAGCTGCACGAATAAACACGGGGGTGAGCTGATTGAGTAAAAGAGTATTTGAGTTAGCTAAGGAACTGAATACAACAAGTAAAAGGCTTATGGAGAAGCTCGCGGAAATAAACATCAGCGTAAAAAGCCATATGAGCCTGCTTGAAGAGGATGAGCTTGAAAGACTGTACAAGCACATAGGTGTTGTTAACAGAAGCCGGGTTGATGGCTCCGATGAAAAAAGCGCGGCCGATCAGCAGGAAGAGCCGGACAATTTAATTGCGCGAAAAAATATTCCTCGAATAATAAGAAAAACTGAAATTATTATACATGATGAC
>DATCLI010000129.1:0-10467 GCA_036563955.1 Clostridia bacterium
CGGCTTTGTAAAATTTCCTTCCGTTCCTGCAGAAATAACGGAGAATCTCTCATATATACAGGCTTATAATTCCATTACCGCATACTGCCCCTACTATTATGAAATATCAAAACTGGATTCTTACTGCCTTATTTATACACAAAACGGCTCGGGACTGCTTACGCTCAGTTACGGCAGTTATACAATTAAACACGGAGCACTTGCGTTTATCGACTGCAGGCGCCGGCACAGGATCGAGGCAATAGAATCTCCGTGGATCTATAAAGTACTTTTTATATCGGGTATGCCGGTTTCATTTTTTTATAATAGTTTCATTAAAAATCACGGAAATCTTTGTACTCTGCCGCCCGGTACGGAAATTCCGCGTAAAATAGAGTTCTTATGCGATTATCTGCCCAAATCTACCGATAATCCGTTATTTAACGCTAAATACACCAGTGATATCCTGTTCGAATTACTGTTGGAAAAAGAAAGAGCGCTTCAAATAAACTCGGACATAAATAACTGCATATACAAAATAAAAGACGATCTCGACAAAGATTTTGCAGACAATATCTCACTGGAATCGCTTGAAAAGAAATATCATATAAGCAAATACCATATCTGCAGGGAATTTACAAAGCATTTTCATATTTCGCCTATTCGTTACCTGAATCTGAAGAAAATAACTGCCGCAAAAGAACTGTTGATTCATACCGATAAAAAGATCAATGAAATAGGGAGAATAACGGGTTTTGAAAACCCGAACAATTTTATCCGTCATTTTAAAAAACAAACCGGTGTCACTCCGCTGGAATATCGCAAACACATTTTAACTGACAGAACCGGCTAAGATTTTCTAAAACAACGCGATCTGCCTGTCTTCCTTATCTTCCTCTTTCAGATAACATCCTATGGCCGGAATGTTTTTAGTTCTGTAATAATCAACATCTTCAAAAGAAACTTCGCTTACATCTTTTATTTTGACCATGCTGCTGCCCTTCTTTTGCTTTAAAACCTGCACTCCGGCGGAGTTTCTGGTTGTTTTTTCATTGATTGCGGAGGTATTGAAAACCAATACCTTGCCTATGTCGGAAAATGCCGCAAGATCCCTGTCCTGCTGCAGATACCTGATATCGCAAACAGGAGACAAATCGGAATATGAATTGATAAGCTTTCTGCGGTTTGTTTTCGTAGCGTAGCTTTTAAGCGGGATTTTAGCACACTTGCCGTTTTTAAAAGAAAACAGCATATGTCCGGAATAGTCTTCGGTAGCAACCATGTAAATAATTTTTTCTTCGCTGCTCAGATCAAGGATGTTTCCGAGGTATTCACCCAGGGTCGAAGCTTTGCAGTCGTTTATTTCATGTACTTTTACTTTATATGCCACGCAGCCCGTTGAGAACAGAATCAAATCAGACTTGTTCCTTGCTTCGATTTCCTGGATTATTACATCGTCTTCTTTCAGTTTGTGTTCACCGGCAGAGCGCAGCGATACAAGCGGAATTTTTTTCAGGTATCCCTGTGCGGTTAAAAACAGCTTGACATTATAATCTTCAATAAGGACTTCCTCCGTTATTTCATCTACATTCTCCTCGTTAATTATTCCCGTCTTCCTCGGTTGTCCGTACTTTTTCGAAATTTCGCCGAGCTGCGCGCAGATAATATCCAATATCTTTGATTCCTTGCCGTATATATCCTTAAGCTTAGAAATTTCGGATCGAAGCGCTTTAATTTCGGATACCTTATTGAGTATGTATTCCCGGTTAAGGTTCCTGAGCTTTATTTCCGCAATAAACTCGGCCTGGGCTTCATCAATAGAAAAACCTTTCATAAGGTTCGGTACAACCTGTTCTTCCTTTTCTGTGCCACGTATGATACGTATGGCCTTGTCGATATCGAGAACTATTTTATTAAGCCCTTCAAGCAGATGAAGACGTTCGGATTTCCTTTGTATGTCAAAAGCTGTCTGACGCCTGATGCACTGCATCCTGAAATCAATCCATGCGTCAAGTATCCCCTTTACGCCGAGTACCTGCGGAACGCCGTTCACCAATACGTTGGAGTTGCAGTTAAAACTATCCTCAAGCGGCGTAAGTTTAAAAAGTTTATTCATCAATGTTTCAGGATCGGCGGATCGCCTGATATCAAGCGTGATTTTCAACCCGTTAAGATCTGTTTCGTCACGTACATCGGTAACCTCTTTTATTTTTCCGGACTTCACCAAATCCGCCACTGCGTCAATAATTGCTTCTGCTGTGGTCGTATATGGTATTTCATATATTTCAATACAGCTGTTTTTCTTGTCGACCCTGTATCTGGCACGGACTTTAAAGCTTCCTCTTCCGGTTTCGTAAATCTTTTCAAGCTCGTCTTCTTTTACGATTAGTTCTCCTCCGGTTGGAAAATCCGGGGCTTTAAGGTAATCAAGAAGGTTAATGCTGTCCTTTTTTATATAGGCAATAGCTGTATTGCAAACCTCCGTCAGGTTAAAACTGCATATATTACTGGCCATCCCGACGGCAATGCCCTGGTTCGGGTTGACAAGAATATTTGGGAACACGGTCGGTAAAAGGACAGGTTCTTTCATAGTACCGTCATAATTATCCGTAAAATCAACCGTATCCTTGTCTATATCTTTGAAAAGCTCCGTGCAGATTTCAGCTAATTTGACTTCCGTATACCTGGGCGCGGCATACTTCATATCCCTCGAAAAGACTTTGCCGAAATTGCCCTTTGAATCAATAAGCGGGTGCAGCAGCGCGCCGTTTCCGGTTGTAAGCCTGACAAGGGCCTCATAAATAGCCATGTCTCCGTGCGGATTCAATTTCATCGTCTGTCCGACCACGTTCGCGGATTTTGTTCTGTCGCCCTTTAGAAGGCCCATCTTATACATAGTATATAAAAGCTTCCGATGGGATGGTTTTAACCCGTCTATTTCAGGAATTGCACGCGAAACAATAACGCTCATCGCGTAAGGCATATAGTTTTGCTTAAGTGTTTCCACTATTCTCTGACCTGTAAACTTCATATAAACCCTCACATCAGATAATTGTCCGCCTGTTATCTATACCAACGCATATAATACAAAACTTCAGCTCACATCAAGCATATCCATGTACTCATGACCATGCAGGGAAATATATTCCTTCCTTCCCTGCAGATCGTCTCCTAACAGGAGGTTAAAGAATTCTCTCGTACTTTCCGCGTCATCCGGCATTACTTTTATAAGCTTTCTCGTTTCCGGATTCATTGTAGTTTGCCACATCATTTCCGGATTGTTTTCTCCAAGCCCTTTCGACCGCTGGATGCTTACTTTCTTTCCCTGCAGCCTGGCAAGTATTGCGCTTTTTTCTTTTTCATTATATGCAAACCATGTTTTACCCTTATACGTTATTTCAAACAGCGGGGATTCCGCTATATACACCTTACCCTTTTGTATCAGCGTCGGAGTAAGCCGGTACAGCATCGCAAGAATAAGCGTGCGTATTTGAAATCCGTCAACATCGGCATCGGTGCAAATGATAATCTTATCCCATTTAAGGTTATCAAGGCTGAACGTATTCAAATCCCTGTTATGTTTTGTTTTAATCTCTACACCGCATCCAAGCACTTTTAGAAGATCAACTATTATTTCATTCTTGAATATGCTTTCATAGTCTGCTTTCAGGCAGTTCAGTATTTTACCGCGTACGGGCATAATTGCCTGAAATTCCGCGTCTCTTCCCATTTTACACGACCCCAGCGCCGAGTCTCCCTCGACAATATACAATTCACGCTTTGATACATCACGCGTTCTGCAGTCAACAAATTTCTTCACGCGGTTTGAAATATCAACTTTCCCCGAAAGTTTTTTTCTTACGTCAATTCTTGCTCTCTCGGCCATTTCCCGGCTTCTTTTGTTTACAAGAACCTGACCGGTTATTTTTTCGGCTTCTTCCTTGTTTTCTATAAGATATATTTCAAGCTGTGCCTTAAGAAACTCAGTCATTGCATCCTGAATAAATTTGTTTGTTATTGATTTTTTTGTCTGGTTCTCATAACTTGTTACGGTCGAGAAGGAACTGCTGACCAGGATAAGGCTGTCCTGGATATCAGTAAAACTGATTTTAGATTCATTTTTATTGTACTTATTGTTATTCTTAAGATAATTGTCAATGGCAAACAAAAATGCGTTTTTCACTGCCCTGTCGGGAGCGCCTCCGTGCTCAAGGAAGCTTGAATTATGGTAATACTCCAGTACATTTACCTCATTGCTGAACAAAAAAGCAATCTGCATTTTAACTTTGTACTCGGGCTTATCTTCCCTGTCACGCCCTTTTACCGCAGTTTCATAGAACTGCACTTCGGTGAAAGCGGATTCTCCGGCCAATTCTTTTACATAATCTACAATCCCGCGCTCATAGTAAAACGTTTCCTTATTTCCCGACTCCTCATCCTCAAGTGTGAAAGTTATTCCAGGGTTTATTACCGCCTGCCGTTTTAAAGTCTGCCTGTAAAATTCTATTGGAATGCAGATTTCCGTGAACACTTCGAGATCAGGTTTCCAGAATATCGTTGTACCTGTACGGTCATACCCTGTTTTTTCTTTTTTAAGTCCTCCGACATTTTCTCCCTTTTTAAATTCGAGCGAATATTTATATCCATCCCTGAATACCGTTACATGCATAAACTCCGAACTGTACTGGGTAGCGCAGGCTCCAAGGCCATTCAGCCCAAGGCTGTATTCATAAACTTCACCGGTATTGTTATCATACTTGCCCCCGGCGTACAGTTCACAGAAAACGAGCTCCCAGTTGTATTTCTGTTCTTTCTGGTTATAATCGACGGGAATACCGCGTCCGTAATCAATAACAGTTATAGATAAATCACGGTGACGTATAACCCGGATTTCTTTTCCAAAGCCTTCACGGGCTTCATCAATCGAATTTGAAAGGATTTCAAAAAATGACTGCTGACAGCCTTCCAGCCCATCTGAACCGAATATGACTGCGGGCCGGAGCCTGACACGATCTGCGCCTTTTAAAGCCGATATGCTTTCATTCCCGTAATCCCGGGCTATTTTTTTCATTTGTGCATCTGCCTCCGCTTTAACATTTTATTTCGTTGGCTTTTCTACTTCTATATTATAATATCGGAATAAATTGCGCAAGCAATCAAACGTAGATAACTGCCATTGGCATTGCATCGTAGTGTTCAGTACATAACTTTGAAGAACTATTTTACAATAGTTCTTCTTGCGTTTGAACAAGCAGCCCGCGAATTCATACCAAATAGCCAGCGGGTGTTTTCGGTGACGTCGGGCGACACGCTCCAGCGCACTGCTGCCCACAGGTAAGTATGGAGCGGGTTAATGAGCGACCCGGGATTATGAAGACCTCTCAGCAAAAATAAAAAAGGACCTGAACCTTGCTGTCAGTATGTGCTTTGTCGCCCAAGGAAACGAAACACCCGAAGCAAAGCCGCGTACCCGCTGGAACGCGGCAGCAATGTCTTGACCCGAGAAGCAGGACCCGCGGAAATAATGTCCGGAAATTGTTTTTGCATCCAAGGAAAAATAAAGCGCAGAAGTATGTTTGATATTCTGCGCTTTTGATAAACGTTTTGAACAGCAACAATATTTCTATGATGCCGAATCAATGCTTTCATTGTGTTTTTTCTTTTTTGGCGGGCTGATCGCCTTTTTTGTTTCATTGAATATAAGCGTCGGAGGTTTCCCCGAGGCTATTGTTTCCTTATCGATTATGCATTTCTCAACATTTCTCTTGGACGGTATATCATACATTACATCCATCATGATTTCTTCCATGATTGCACGAAGGCCTCTCGCACCGGTTTTTCTTTCCATCGCTTTATCAGCAATGGCATGCAGGGCTTCTTCTTCAATCTCAAGCTCCACTCCGTCCAATTCGAATAATTTCTTATATTGTTTTACAAGCGCATTTTTAGGCTTTGTAAGGATATCTATCAGCGCTTCACGGTCCAATGAATGCAGTGAAACTACAATCGGCATCCTGCCGATAAACTCAGGAATTAACCCATATTTTAGCAAATCCTGCGGCAAAACCAGTTGGAAAAGCTCCCCAATATCCTTTTCCTTTGTACTTTCTGTCATGGCGCCAAAACCGATTGTCTTTTTGCCTATCCTGTTCTGGACTATTTTTTCCAACCCGTCAAAAGCTCCGCCGCATATAAACAATATGTTTGTCGTATCGATCTGGATGAACTCCTGATGGGGGTGTTTCCTTCCGCCCTGCGGGGGAACCGATGCGACAGTACCCTCCAGTATTTTCAGCAGAGCCTGCTGCACACCCTCACCGCTTACATCTCTTGTAATTGAAGGATTATCGGATTTGCGGGCTATCTTGTCAATTTCATCTATATAAATGATTCCCTTTTCCGCGCGCTCAATATCATAATCCGCTGCCTGGATAAGCTTTAGAAGAATGTTCTCCACATCCTCACCCACATAACCGGCTTCGGTTAACGACGTAGCATCGGCAATGGCAAAAGGAACATTTAATATCTTTGCCAGGGTTTGGGCAAGCAGTGTTTTCCCGGAACCCGTAGGACCTATCATTAAAATGTTGCTCTTTTGCAGCTCAACATCGGACGTGATGATATCGGCATTTATCCTCTTGTAGTGGTTGTACACTGCAACGGCCATTGCCCGTTTTGCTTTTTCCTGCCCAATCACATACTGGTCGAGCGTAGCTTTAATTTCAACAGGCTTTGGAATTTCATCCATTTGTATATCAACGCTTGTATCCTCGAATTCTTCGCCTATAATCTCTGAGCACAGTTCGATACACTCGTCACATATATAAACGCCAGGTCCGGCAACAAGTCGTTTTACCTGTTCCTGCGCTTTTCCACAAAAAGAGCATTTCAATTGTTTCTTTTCATCATATCTTGACACTGAAAATCACCCCGTTACTTATGTTCCATAACCTGGTCAACGATTCCGTATTCTTTAGCTTCTTCGGCCGACATAAAAAAATCCCTCTCTACATCATTCTGAATTTTTTCAAGCGGCTGACCGGTTCTTTCACTCAAAATTCTGTTAATATTGTCTTTAACCCTTAAAATCCATTCAGCATGAATTTTTATATCGGTAGCCTGCCCTCTTGCTCCGCCGATAGGCTGGTGAATCATCACCGTGCTGTTGGGAAGCGCATATCTCTTCCCCTTAGCGCCTGATGCTAAAAGGAAAGCCCCCATGCTCGCGGCCATACCGACGCAAATCGTTGACACATCCGACTTCACATGCTGCATCGTATCATAAATTGCCATACCGGCCGTTACCGATCCGCCCGGGCTGTTAATGTAAAACTGAATATCCTTATCAGGATCCTTGGCATCCAAAAACAGCATCTGTGCAACAACCAGGCTGGCCGTAACATCATTAATCTCATCACTCAGAAAAACAATCCGATCTTCTAAAAGACGTGAATATATATCATATGAACGTTCTCCTCTATTGCTCTGTTCAACAACAATAGGTACTAATGCCATCTCGCATCCCCCTTTTCCTTAATATGATCTCATCGACTCAATCATATACTTATCATATTAAAAGTATTCTGCTTATTCAATCCGCTTAGGGCAATATATGTGCGGTAAATACCTTGCATCCTTTTAAACAAGCAGACTCCGGCACATTTTTTTAATACGGCAGGCGGTATCATATACAATTAAATTTCCCCGTCCTCACTCTTTTAAACATAATTGCCCGAATTTTTTCATTGCTGTTCCGTCTCGTTTTTCCCTTCCGTCATAATATTTATTGTTTTTCTTGTGATGACAGTATCTTTAATATATTCTATATCGTCATTCTTTAAATGTTTCTTAAAATCTTCCGCATTCTGTTTGTAGTTTTCAGCCATTTTAGCAATTTCTGCATTAATTTCCTCTTCGGCGGCATCCACCTGCTCCATCTGCGAAACTTTTTCAAGTACAAGCTGTGTTTTAACCTGCTGTAAAGCTCTTTCCCGATGTTCGTTTCTTAACGACTTTTCATCGGTACCCATCATTTCCATATACGAATTTATGTCCATGCCCTGGTACCTTAAAGTCATATCCAGCCTTCTCATTATATCGTCAAGCTGATGCTCAACCATTACTTCGGGAATGTCTACTTCCGCATTTTCAACCGCCTTTTTTATAACTTCATCTTCATGCTTTCTATTTGCTGCTTCCCTGGCACTGTCTTCAAGCTTTTTTCTGATATCCGTCTTATACTCCTCCAGAGTGTCAAACTCGCTTACATCCTGTGCAAATTCATCATTAATAACCGGCAGTTCCTTTTCTTTTATTTCATTAACCGTGACATTGAAAACAGCTTCCTTCCCTCTTAATGATTCATTGTTATAGTCTTCGGGAAATGTTACTTTTATTTCTTTTTTACTGCCTTTTTCAACACCAATCAGTTGTTCTTCAAAACCGGGAATAAACCTTCCCGAGCCAATTACCAGGCTATATCCCTTTGCGGAGCCACCATCGAATGGTTCTCCGTTGATAAAGCCTTCGAAATCTATATTTACGATATCTTTATCTGTAACCGGCCTGTCTTCTATTGATATAAGCCTTGCATTGATTGCCTGAATTCTCTCCAGTTCTTTCTGCACGTCTTCATCAGTTATTTCCACGGTATCTTTTTTTATGTCAAACCCCTTATACTGGCCCAGTTTAACATCCGGCTTAACAGTGACCTTTGCCGTAAACACAAGACCTTTTTCTTTGTCTATCTGCTCAATGTCCAGTTCCGGGCGATCAACCGGCTTAATATTGTTGTCTTCCAATGCTTTTTCATATGCGTCGGGACATGCAAGGTTAAAAGCATCCTCATAAAATACGCTTTCACCATAATACCTTTCAATAATGTTCTGCGGCGCTTTGCCTTTCCTGAACCCGGGAATGTTAAACCGGCTTTTGTTTTTTAAATACGCCTTTTTAATACTTTCGTTAAATGCTTCCGCATCTATTTCAATTCTTAGTTTTACAACATTATTCCCTATGTTTTCCACACTTGTTTTCATTATATGGCCTCCTGCATAAATATTGAGATATTCGGACAAAAACAAACAAAAAAAGTCCGGTATCCCGTCCTGTAAACCTTTATGATTATAACACACAAAATTAATATTGCCAATAATTCGTGTCTTAAATTGTTAAAATTATGGTTCCGGTTTCGTTTCGGTCATTACTGAAGCTTAAAGAACTAAAGTACAGTAAAAGAAGCCCTGGCGGAATGCGGTATAGAGCTATATAGTCACGTTACTTCTCTTTCTTCAAGCAATTGGAGCATTACATTAACGATACCCGGATGAAACTGGGTGCCTTTATTATTTTTCAGTTCATTTATCGCCTTTTCATACGAGAGTGCACCCCTGTACGGCCTTGAAGATGTCATCGCATCATAGGCATCGGCAACCGCAATTATTTGAGGTTCAAGGCCAAGGCTCTCGTTTGTCAGTCCGAATGGGTACCCTTTTCCGTCAAACCGCTCATGATGGAATGCAACAGCTTTTAATATGCGATCCGATAATCCAATCGGATACAGTATCCTGTTGCTAATAGCAGGATGCTTTTTTATTATCTCATATTCCTCTTTGGTAAGAGGACCTTTCTTCAACAGTATTCTATCGCTGATTCCTATTTTCCCGATATCATGCAAAATGCCGGCAATTCTAAGTTCTTCAGCCTGCTGTTTTGTCATTCCTATTCTATTGGCTATTTTAACGGCAATGCTTGCCACTCTCTGCGAATGACCCCTTGTATACTGATCCTTGGCTTCTATTGCGGCAATTAAGGCATCTATTGTTTGTACAAAATTGTTTTTGGACTCAATAAGATGCATCGTGTTCTCAACCGCAGCGAGCGTCGTATGCCCTATTGAGCGTAGTACATTCAGTTCTTCATCTATAAAAAAAGACTTACTCAATACTATAAAAAGGCCTGATGCATATCCTCCTACCCGAAGCTGCTGAATATACGCCTGCTTATAACAGCTTTCATATTCAATGCTGTCATTCATTACAAGGTATTGCGGTATCTGTTCATAATCAAGAACAATTCCATCATAATCGTTACAGGAAAGAGCTTTGGCGTTCCGGTTTATATATAAGAACGGATCAATTCTGCCGGGTTTATTAAAATACTCGCCCGAGTATTCCATAATTTTGTAGAATCGTTCGCTCTTATCCATTATAAAATAAATACACCCATAAAAACCCAATTCATTTGTCACCGTATTGACGCAGGTCTTGTAGATATCAGATAATTCCATGGTAGAGGCTAATTTGTGGCTGAAACTGTTTAATATCTCCAGTCTTTGGTTGTTTTGCCGCAGGGTGTTCTCCATGCGCTTTTGTTCGGTTACATCACGAATAATGGCTTGTACGCTATTATTGTTTGGAGAATCAACAATAGCGGTAAATTTAATTTCGGTTTGTATGGCAGTGTTGTCTTTTCTGCGCAGTAATATCT
>DATCLI010000130.1:0-4221 GCA_036563955.1 Clostridia bacterium
CGATAAGATCGCCTATTACCGTAAAGACAGCCGCAATGATTGCTAACCGGACAGAACTAAGCTTGTTGCCGCAAGGCAAAGTAATCACTCCAAGGACATACTGATAATCATTTATATGCAGAAAAAAAAAGAGATGTGAACAGATGATTTATCTTCCATAGATTTGAACGGCGCTGAGCGCTGATACTACTTCTATTTCTATTTTATGATCGGAGGTATCATAGTTCTCGGATACATACACCCCGTCCTTCATCGTTAATGATAAATTATGGAAAGAAAGATCTGTCAGAATATTGCCCGATTTAACCAACAGTCCTGCCCCGGAAGGAACAAAAATATCAATGTCGGATGCTCCCGTGCGAAGCGTAACCTTTGCATGCGCCTGTTTGTCTCCAATATAAAGTGCCATTTCACCGGCGCCAAGCTGCAGTGTTATATCCTCTGCAGGAATATTGGAAAAATCCATTTTTCCGTCAACTATTCCAAGATTTGCATCCACTTCCCAAATCAAATCCGGGTTCATTTCCAGATTCATATTTCTTATCGCATTTCCGGCATTAAATTGTTTATGACTGTACTCCAGAACAGTTTGTTTTCCTTCGGCCAGGCGCTGCTCAAGACCAGCTATGTTCGAACCTGTTTTAATGAACAGGCTGTCGTTTCCTTCTTTAAGGTTAAGGTTTACACCTCCGAGCTGAAGTATGAGCCTGCCTTTTTCAGCATCCTTTGGTAAAGGTATTTCAGCTGTAAAGGGCTGTTTTTTTACTGACACTATCGGGCCTTTGTCAATCCCGAATTGCCTTTCAATGTCAAAGATACGTCCGGGTTCATTCCTTTTATATATGCCAAATCCAATAAACAAAGCAAAAGTTAAAACCCACACTGTTGTTACAAGCCAATTCCTGCGCCTTGCCAAAAGGGTTATTCCGGTTGAAACAAGGAATACAGGCCACAGCACCTTAACCGAAGCCGCCCAGTTTATATCTATTATGCCTGTCTGGCGTATGAGCCAGGCAATACCAATAAAAATAAGAATAGCGCCTATAACATTACCCTTTTTCATCAACCGTTCCTCCTGTTTTGGTAAACAAGCACCGCGCCTAAAACAACAAGAGCCGCAGGGAACGCATATCTGAAATCCACCCAGTCAAACAGAAGTTTGGCAAGAGTGATAGCCCCTATCAATATGAGCGCAATTCCGATAATCATCCGTGTGTTTTCAGGGTTCGAACGCGTCTGTTCGCTTCTTTCCCCCGCGGTTTCTCTATACATTCCATCTTTGAAAACCGCCTCTTCCGTGGGAATTATAAGGACACATACAATATAAGCAATCAAACCCGGAAAAACTCCCGTAACCAAAATTGCAACAACCGTCAGGAACCGTAAAAGACCTTTATCTACCTGTGCGTATTCCGCTAAACCTGAACATACCCCTCCGAATACTCTGTCGTGTGTCTTACGGTATAGCTTTTTTTCCACAGCATATCACCTCATCTAACATATCTTTCTACCATCAAATACGGCATCGAAAAGATTTTGTCTGAACTTATTCATCGTATTTCCTCCCACTCCATTATCCTTGAGGCTATTTCCGCAAATACGGGCGCGGCGGACGTCCCGCCGCCTGTTCCATCTTCAACAAACACGCACATTGCATACCTTGGTTCAAGATATGGGAAAAAACCTGTAAACCAGGCATGTATAATCATTTTCCCATCCTCGAACATGCCTGTTTCGGCGCTTCCGGTTTTTCCCGCCGACCCGCCGTACCCCCCAATATCCGCCCGGTAACCCGTTCCTATGTTTACCGTCGCCGACATCATTTCCATCAATTTATTCGCCGTATCCCTCGAAATAACACGTTTCCATTCTTTTTTCTTCAAATCCCTGATGATATCTCCGTTTTTATTAACAATGCAATCCACGAGATTCACGCTGTTGCGAATACCCCCGTTAGCAATCGTTGCAGCAATGCTTGCAGCCTGCAGAGGCGTAATCAATATCTTTCCCTGTCCGATTGCAAGGTTCGCGATGCTTCCGTCACTTTGAAGGTCGGAAGGCCCGGGAAGCAGACCCGCAAATTCCGACACTCTCTGAGAGCTTATTCCCGTTACCGAACCGAGGCCGAATTCCTTTGCCGTTTCAATCATTTTTTCACTGCCGAGCTGTATTCCCAAATGAATAAAAAAGCTGTTGCATGATTGGGCAAACCCGTTCTTTAAATCCATTGTCCCGTGGCTATCGTCATAAATCCAGCACTTGAAGACCTGATCCCCTATTGTCACAAAACCCGGGCATTCGAAAGTCTGAGCAGTATTGAAGTTATTTTCCAACGCTGCGGCTGCGGTAATCACTTTAAAAATCGAACCGGGCGTATAACCCGCAATTGCCCTGTTAAACAACGGCTGCGCTTCATCATTAAGGTATGCCGAAACGTCTTCGGGATTAAACCCGGGCCGGCTTGCCAATACGAGTATATCACCGCTTAATATGTCAATTATGACAACGGCGCCCGAAACAACCATTTTATCCATTACTTCTTCGGCCAGCTTCTGCATATGGTAATCAAGCGTAAGTTTTATGCTTAACGGGCTCTCCCCGTAAACACGCTGAAGCCTGTACCCATATTCGTCGAGATACTTGTGGTTTGCATCGGTTGTCGCCTGGACGTAAACAATGTTTTGGGATGTAAGAATATCCTGGTATGCCTTTTCCAAACCGGCAAGCCCAAATGTGCAGGAATCGTCCGTGTAACCAATCAGATGCGCGGCGGGCATTTTAGGTTCGGTCCGCTTTCTTGTCTCCATCACCGAAACGCCTTTTATGCTTCTTTGGGCCAATTCTTCCGCCTGCTTGTCTTCAATCGTATAAACCCTCGGTTCGGCATTGTATTGGGAAAAATTTATAAATTCGTCAATATCCGTTCCAAGCATATCGGCAACCCACTTCCTTTCATCGGTATCGGAAGTGAAAACCGCCGGCTGCAGAACAGCCATATACTCCGTGTTTCTTCCTGTGAATGAAATCATATTTCTATCAAGGATCTGCCCTCTATCCCGGTAAATTTCCGTCATCCGGCTCCGCTGCCTGAACGCGGCCGCCGAATAGCGTTCATGCTGTACTACCTGGAGATTGTAAAGCCTGTACGCAAGGCCTAATATGGACATTGTCAGAACCAGCAATATAAAAATCACTCTTCCTTTTTTCATATGAAAAACACCTTTCATCACGGGAATAAAATTTCACCTGTTGTGAATTATCCCGGTAAAAGGCGTTTCTTATACATCAGGCTTTTAAAGAATTATATCGCGGCAGCAATGACTCGTACCGTCAAACACCCGCTTTTTTTCGAACTATTGTGAAATGCTTTTATAAACAGAAGGATATATATTTCAATACCATTCATGCTGGGCTTTTTCGATATCCTTTTTTATTTGGTTTATCAAATCGGCGTGTGATTCGAATTTTTTCTCGCTTCTTAATTTTTTCAGGAAAAAAACCTCAATATCCTGTCCGTACAGCTCCTGCTCAAAACCTATCATATGCGTTTCAACTGTCGCAGCCATATCGTTTTTAAACGTGGGGCATATTCCGACATTCGTGAGACTGTTGTACCACTGCCCCTGGTAAAGCGTCCTTGTGACATATACTCCGGGCGCCGGCATAATAAGATATTCTTCCGGCAGCATATTTGCGGTTGGAAAGCCCATTGTCCTTCCTTCACGTCTTCCGGTAACAACCTTCCCTGAAATGGAAAAGTGACGTCCCAGCAATTCAAATACCCTTTCCATTCTCCCTTTCATTATGTATTGACGAATCAGGGTGCTGCTTACTATTTCGCCCCTGACTTTTACAGGCGGAATTACAATAACGGCAAAACCAAGTTTTTTGCCCATTTTTTTCAGGTATTCGGCATCGCCTCTGCCCATATAGCCAAAATGAAAGTTGAAACCGACGACAACGAGTTTTGAACGCAGTTTTTCAACGAGTATGCTTTTAATGAACTCTTCGGCGGACATCCTGGAAAATTCCTCGTCAAACTCCTGGTAATACAGCGTATTAATACCGGTTTTGGCAAGCATTGAAGTTTTTTGCTCCCTTGTCATAATCAATGGAGTGAACAGCTTTTTTCTCAATATGTTTTCAGGATGCTTTTTAAAGGTGTACACGACAGAATGAAGATCATTCAGCCGGCATTTATGTACCAGCGTATTTATAAGG
>DATCLI010000131.1:0-7604 GCA_036563955.1 Clostridia bacterium
TATTAACTTAAAGGGGGGCACTATAAATGTCAGCATTTTTGCGTTTTCACAACATCCGGCTGCGCTATAAGATGTTTCTGCCGCTTGCACTTTCATTAATCGCACTTTTACTGGTTTCTGCAACATCCATATCCTATTCCAAATCATTGATGAACCTTCTGGTTACAAATTTGTATGATGAGTTTTATAAAAGCTCATACTGGTTATTCAATGCCGACAGAGATTTCTATCAGGCTCTTGTCGCGCAAACCGATCTTGAAAATGCGGTTACCCAGGAAGAAAAGAATGCGGCAAAAGACTCATATAACGAGAATGTTTCACAGACGCTCGAGCGGGTTAACAACGCAAGAGCTATTATTTTTAGTAATTTTTCCAAGCTTGAGGGCTACCGTCATCCCGCCTCACAGTTGTCCCTGACCGAACTGTTTGAACTTTTTGATAAAGACTTCAAATTATGGCAGGAGCAATTTGATTCGGCAAACAATATTGTAAAAAACAAGGCTGAAGGGCTTAAATATTTTAATTCCGCGAGAGAAGCAATTAATCAGATTGAGGAAATTCTGGACGAGTACAGCATAGACATTCTTGGACAGAGCAATGAATTGATTGCCAAACTGCAGTACACGCTTGTTATAATTTCCGTTCTCGCCGTTGTGGTATCTCTATTCTTCGGCATATTGATGATTATCAGTGTGAACAAAAGAACAAAAACCGCAGTCAGATTTATAGAAAAGACATCAAATTTCGACTTAACGAGCGACAGCGATTATGAAACGATTATGAAAGATAAGGATGAATTCGGCATTATAATTAATGCGGAGGCAGTTGCACGAAATGAATTCAGAAAACTTATCAAAGAGGTTAAAGACGAAACATCACGGCTGAATGAGGCGATCCTTCTGACAAATAATAAAATGAACAAGTTAGGAGAAAACATTGAGGACATTTCGGCCACTACCGAAGAATTATCCGCCGGTATGGAAGAAACCGCCGCTTTTTCAGAAGAAATGAATGCAACCTCAAAAGAAATTGAAAGCGCCGTTGAACAAATAAAGGACAAGGCGCAGGACAGCAACCAGATTGCTGATGAAATTAACGTCAGGGCTGCTGAACTGGGCAAAAATTTCAAGCAATCATATGAACATGGAAATAACGTATTCAATAGTGTGAAGCAGAAGCTTCAAAAAGCGTTGGAAGAATCCAGGGCAATTGAACAGATTAATGTCCTCGCGGATACAATATTGCAGATAACGGTACAAACAAATTTACTGTCTTTAAATGCCTCTATTGAAGCTGCAAGAGCGGGCGAAGCAGGAAAAGGGTTTGCCGTGGTTGCAGATGAAATCAGAAAGCTCGCTGAGGATTCTAAAAATGCGGTTGCCGAAATACAGAAAGTAACCGTAATAATGGTGGATGCCGTGAATAACCTTGCTGGTACTTCGAATGATCTGCTTGCATATGTAGATACGGATATCCGAAATGACTATAATACAATGCTCGCTGCACTTGAACAATATGAAGGAGATGCTAACAGAATAAACAGTATTATTTCCGATTTAAACACAACCGCCCAGGAATTGTTCGAAGCAACCCGGAATATGACAAGCGCAATAGATGAAGTAACTGCTGCAGCAAACGAAGGAGCGTTAGGCACGACTAACATTGCCGAAAAATCCTCCAATGTGGCCGCAATGGCGGGCGACGTTGTCGCAAAGATCAACTCCACAAAAGAAGGAGCCGATCGGCTTATGAACAGTATTATGAAATTCTCTACATAACTGGATCAACCCGATGCTCTTCCGGACGGTTAAGGAGTTTGCTTAAATAATCAAGGATATCTTCTGCCTCGTTACAGGGTTATTCAAGGCATATGTTATTTATTCGATCCAATACGTTAATTAATGTTATAATTGGACGTATATTATTGACATTTTAATGCCAATATGCTTTATAATGATATTGCTTAAAATGTTTATTAAGAGGTGGCAAATGAAGGGAGTATACAAGCTTATCATAAAAGCGATTATCATTATACAGCTGATGCTTATCGTTTCATGTACTTCCGGGGCAGATAATAAAGGCGATAAGTTAACTGTCGCCGTATCAATAGTTCCCCAGGAGACCTTCGTTAAGGAAGTCGCTGGTGAAAACGTTGATATTGTTACGGCAATTCCTCCGGGCAGAAGCCCCGAAACATATGCTCCGTCACCTAAGGAACTTGAAAAGCTAAGCCGTTCTTACATTTATTTTTCAATAGGAGTTCCCGCCGAAGCAGACATACTTGAAAAGCTTAAAGATACTAACACCGACATAAAAATAGTAGATTTGGCCGATAAGCTAAAAGAACACTATCCCGAAGTCGAAATCGCGCCTGGACATAGAGATCCCCATATATGGCTTTCTCCCAAACGAGCCGCGGTAATGGCCGATATCATTTCGCAGGAGCTGTCGGGTGCGGATAAAGAAAACAGCGGCAAATACCTCGAAAACGCGCAGTCATATATAAAAAAGCTTATTGAACTCGATAAAGAATTAAGCGAATTATTCAGCAATTTTAAAAACAGGACTTTTATTATTTATCATCCGTCCCTTGGCTACTTTGCCGATGACTATGGGCTTAACATGGTTGCGATAGAAGAAGAAGGCAAGGATGCCGCCCCTGTAAACCTGCAAAAGGTTATAGATATTGCAAGGGAACAGAATATAAAAACAGTTTTTTACCAGGCCGAAATTGACAGAAAGCAGTCAAGGGTACTCGCTGACGAGATAGGAGGAAAGACGGTGCAGATAAATCCTCTTGCCCCCGATTATATTGACAATATTAGAAAAATAGCCGCAGAAATAATCAAATCATTTGAATAAGCATGAAATAAGGTGCAAAGAATGAATTATGCAATAGAGATAAAAAACCTGACCGTCTATTATAACAAAACATGCGCTTTATCGGGTATTAATCTTACCGCAGCCGAGAATGATTTTCTTGCAATTATCGGGCCGAACGGCGGAGGAAAAAGCACGCTTGTCAAGTCAGTCCTCGGAATAGTTAAGCCCCAGTGCGGAGAGATAAAAATTTTTGGACGAAGTCCCGAAAAGTATACCGTTCCGATTGGTTATGTCCCGCAGTTTTCACATTCCATTCACGATTTTCCAATCAGCGTTATCGATGTTATATTGACGGGAAGATTGCAGGGAGGAACAGGCATATTCCACCGCTACTCAAAAACGGACTATGAAACCGCTGAAAACATGCTGGAGAAGCTGAATATTACTCATCTGAGAAACAGGCAGATATCCCAATTATCCGGCGGACAGTTTCAAAAAGTAATGATTTTAAGGGCGCTTGCCGCGGAACCTGAATTACTGCTTCTTGATGAACCTACCGCAAATGTCGATAACGATTCAAAAACACAGATTTATGAATTTTTAAAAGAAATAAACCGCTCCGTGACAATCATTCTTATTACGCATGACACCGCGGCAATATCCTCTTATGTTAAAAATGTGGCATGCCTCAATAAAAAATTGTATTATCACGGCGAAATTGAGCTTGATAATGATATTATACAAAAAACCTTTGGGTGCCCCGTTGATTTGATTGCGCACGGTGTTCCCCACAGAGTTTTGCGAGATCACGGGGAGTGACGGTATGATAAAAGCACTGTTTGAATATAACTTTTTGCAGAACGCATTTATCTGTTCCATTCTTATAAGCATTGTATGCGGAATTGTTGGAACAATTATAATTCTAAAAAAGCTTGTAATGATAAGCGGAGGCATATCCCATACCTCTTTTGGCGGCGTAGGTCTGGGCTATTTCCTTGGAATCGAGCCTATTATCGGCGCCTTTGTTTTTGCCGTCGCAGCCGCAATAGGAATCGGTTATATTGGAAAAAAATCAACCCGCAATTCCGATGTCGCAACCGGAATCTTCTGGTCGGCGGGAATGGCTTCGGGTATTCTTTTTATAGCCTTTACCCCGGGCTATCCGCCCGATATGTCTTCATATTTGTTCGGTGATATCTTAACCGTATCAAAAACTGATTTGCTGCTCACTCTTATTCTTGATGCCGTTGTAGTTTTCTTCATTACTGCGTTCTACAACTGTCTCAGGGCATATTTGTTTGACGATGAGTTTGCCGCCGTAATAAAGATTAATGTAGACCTTATAAACAATATTATGCATGTGATAATAGCATTAACGATAGTTATTCTTATACGCGCGGTCGGAATTGTGCTCGTGCTTGCGCTGTTAACCGCTCCCGCGGCTATCGCAAGGCTTTTCAGCGGCAATTTGAAATCAATTATGCTTTTATCAATAATTATAAGCCTTGTATTGTGCTTTTCCGGGTTATGGTTATCATACCGGTTTAATATTGCTTCCGGTGCATCAATTGCACTGCTTTCATCTTTATTCTATTTTGCGGCGCATATAATCAGGAAAATTTCAGAGCGTAAAACAGACAGGGAAATACAGAACCTTGAGAGCTGATTATAATATTCCCCGGCTAATACAGATCCAAAACCTTTTTGTATGGTTCAATCATGCCTTCGTTCATTTTATTTCCAATTTTAGCCTTCAGCCTTGGGGAAGACATTAGGGCTGCAGTGTAATACTATATTTGCCTTTGGGGCTTCCATTCAAAACGACAACTTTCATACCTAACCTCCTGCAGCAAACAAACAAAATCGCTTATCAATATGAATCTTACCCGGATGCAATATGTGCGGCTGCCGCGTTTCAACAGCCCGGTTATATGCGCATTTCCCTTTATTAATTTATATCATTATAACACAATTATAATGTGCCTGAGATAATGACTAATACGAAGGCTTTTGCGATGTAACCTTAATATAAAAGCAAAAAGACCCATGGGAGAACCCCACGGGTCAGTTTTTCAGCGATGTGCGGCATTTTGCCGGCGTTATTTGTCTGGTTGTGCATGGACCATTAGTCAGTTTTTCAGCAAAGTGCGGCATTATGTTTATAACGACAATGTTGTGTCGAAGCTTGCGTTGACCGAGCCCTCTATTTCTATCAGCCACAAGTCGAGACTATATCCTACGGTGCATCTGCATCCAATCTCCCAGCTCCTGAAGCCTGCTCCCGATGCAAGTGTTCCGTGGGCGTCGAGATAAAAGCTGATGATGTTGTATCTTTTACTGCCGACTTTTATTCCGCCTTCAATACCACCCTTTAAGTAGATGTCCAGCGTAATCCTGCTGCCGTCGGGGCCTCCCCAGTAATACGCTCCGTCTGCGCCTGCATAGATATAGCCGTGCAGGTACACTATCGCAACCTCCAGTTCCTTCTCAAGCCCGAATTCAAACTTAGCCTGGACCATCGATTCATTATCCTGGTCGATGCGGAAGCCAAGACCGACACCTACGTGGACGGGGATCGGACCTAACATGAAGTTCGTAAACAGCGTTTCGGGATACCCAATGTAAACGCCGAACAGGAGTGGGCTGTACTCAAGGCCCAGGCTGCCCCCGAAATCAAATATAACAATGTTCATTCTGTCGAAAGTCATGTTAATGGAGAAATAGCGATCGGCATGCCTGTATTGAATATCGGCTTTCCCTACGTGTCTGGAGGGGTTCCCATTGATTATCGACTCTATGTCGAGCGGCACGTATACATCGCCGCCGGCGGTAACCTTCGGACCTTGCTCAAAGCCGAAGTACAGGTTCTTTATCGTACACAGCTTTAAAACTTTCATCTCACCCTTGATGCCGCCCGCGAATTTACCGCCGCCCACCTGGAGATTTCTGATATAGTTGCTCATATCGCCGGCATTTTCCGGGAATGTCAGCCTTCCCTGCTGATCCTTTCCGACCTGCATGTTTTGAGCTACGAGCCCTGTGAATTTTTCTATGTTGCCCGCACCGAAGTTGATGGGCTTGCCTCCCATAGGTGTAAGCCCCACTGCGAAGTAGAATTTGTCGCCCGCCTTGCCGAAACGCGTGTAGTGGGTCACCGGTAAAGAGTTAAGGCTTTGCCCCAGGAAATTGAGTTCAAGCTCTTCTGATTCAAATTCTATAAGGCCGCCGCTTACGTTTTGGATCTTCTTAGGTACAAGCCTGCCCACAACGTCGATGCAGCCTTCGAAGGAATTATTCAGCACTGAGTAAGACTTGTCGTAAAGCACCGTCGGGATGGCCTCTTTATCGGCGCACTTGACGACAAGAGAGTCGGTTGATTCGTTTGACAGCGCGATGTTGTCCGAAAGCTGTGTCGCGCCGCGCAGATTAAGCTCTGCCCAATCGGTTCTTTGCTCGTTCCCGGGCTTCGGATTCTTCGGTCCGGTGTACTTGATGTCAAGTCCGCGCACTTCCATCGGGAAACCCTGGAAGTTGATGTTCACAGGCTTGTCAAGGGGCACGGAGGCATAGATGTTTGTTCCGCTCTGCATGCGTATTTTCTCAAGATCGGCCGGAACGATCATATTGGTGAAGGCCAGCGGGTCCTGTGAACCTATTTCATAGCCCGCGGCGCCCGGCGCGGGTATTATTACCTGACCGCCGATTCTCAAACCCTCTTTTTCAAAATAGCCTCCGTCTATTTTAATGTCAATGCCTTTTGCCAGGCCATCCTCGATTAACGTCGGAGCCGCAGAGCATATGAACCCTTCCTTCTCATCAGTGAAAAGCTTTGCTTCCATCCATTCATGGTGGAAGAGATCGATCCGGACTCTCGCGTTGATTTCAAAATTGACACGGTTCGCGTACATATCGAGAAGGCAGTCCTTAATCCTCACATCCTTAAAACCGCCAAGACTTTCGCCGAACCGCGCCGGTACGCCTTCCGGGTCGCTGCTGTACAAGTAGGTCTGGTAACTAAAACCGTTCAGGTCGTAGATCATCTCGCCCTCTGCGAGTGAAAATTCGATGGTTTTGCCGTCGGCCTGCTGCAGGTAGGACGATGGAAGAGCCAGCTTTCCGCCGTTTATCACTATACCGACCCAGAATGGTTTTCCGACTTCCTTCGGTGTCAGAATCTCTCCGGAACCGTTCTGATCCTGCGAGCTGTCCTGCCCCGGAAGGGAGTCATTACGGTCAAGGTCAACCGACACCGTCGTCGGTGTTACAATTACAGCCTGGTTGCGCTGTTTATAGTCATATTTGCCATGGTCGACGAATTGTCCTTCATCGACATTTCGGTTTGTTACTCTCACGGAATCCATTGTTGACGATTCAACAACAAAACCCTCGCCGTCCCAATCCCTCAATTCAATCGGAATTGATGCGCACTTGTCCTGCAGAGTAAAAGAGCCTGGCAGGATGAGAAGACTGTTTTGCTGTACTATTTCGCCGTAGTGTACCAACATATCACCCGCCGCGTCTCTTTGCCTGTCAGTAAGCCCGCCGCTGCCGTCCGCGAGGTCGTCCATCTCGCTGTGCGCGGGATGTCCGCCCGCGTACAGACCCGGCACGAGTTCGCCTTCGGCGGTGGCCTTTTCAAAGGGCAGCACGAGCTTGCCAATCAGATACCCGCCCGGTTTGAGCTCTCCGTTTACATATTGAAGACCAGCCTGCCTTACACGCAATCCCGCACCGCCCGGCACAAGCAATTGCAGACATTGCTCTTTCGTCGCGGTGAAGAC
>DATCLI010000132.1:0-4875 GCA_036563955.1 Clostridia bacterium
GATATATCTAAATATATACATTTTCTTTATCGTCATAATGACCGGTAAGCTTATGATAAATATCGTCCATTACGGATTCGGCAATGTTTTTGCAATTGTCAGTCATTCGTTCCAAAGTATGAATAAGCTCAACATAAGTAATCGCGGTATTCGGGTTGCATTCGCCTTTGTTCAGCCGTTCAAGATGCCTTTCTCTCAAGGTTTTTTCAATGTTGTCCATTGTGTTCTCATCGGAAAGAACGTTTCTTGCTTTCTCCTCATCGCTGTTTTCAAAAGCTTCAATTGTTTTTTGAATTACATCCTCAATTTGCTCAAATACTTCTTTTAATTCCTGCAAAGCACTTTCGGAATACTGAAGCTTATTTTCAATATTGCTCGCCCCAAGCTTTGTTGAACTATCGCAGTGATCGCCTATTCTTTCAATATCATGGATCATACGCATATATCCCGTTAATCTGACTGACTGCCCCTCTGTTAACGCACTCTGCGACAGTATTTTTGAAAGATAGTTCAGTATCTCATGCTGGAGCATGTCAACCGTATCTTCCATTTTCTCTACTTCCGGTATTAATGATGCTTTTTGCTCCAGAATGACTTCCTTTGTATAGATTACCATCTTCTGTGCGATTTTTGCCATCCTGAGCATTTCTTTTTTTGCCATCTCCATCGCAACGGTCGGCGATGATATCTTATCGCCGATATATATAAGCGTTTTATCGGTAAGCTCACCTTTGCCCTTATACAAAGAAGTTACGAGTTTAACAAAGAGCGGAATAAGGGGTAAAAACAATATCGTGGTAGAAACATTAAAGACAGTGTGTGATATTGCAATCGCGGTGTCCATACTGGCCGGGGAAGAAAGATTGCCCATTATCAGGTTAACAAGCTGTTTAAGCGGTGCTACCAGCCAGATAAAAATCATAGTACCTAAAACTTTTACAATCGTATGCGTTATTGCGGCGCGTTTAGCATTTACACTTGCACCTATCGAAGCAAGCAGTGCTGTTACCGTAGTACCGATATTACATCCGAACATTATGGGAATCGCCGCATCAAGGGATATAAGAGCTTCTCCCGACGCGGTTGCCTGGCTTGCAAGCTTTTGTAAAATCGCAATTGTAGCGCTGCTGCTTTGAACAATACCCGTAACAACAGTCCCTATCAACACGCCAAGCCATTTATTCCCGCTTACCTGAAGCATTGCATTTTCTACTGCCTGGGATTTGGACAGCGGCGCCATAATATCGCTCATAATATTCAAACCAAAAAAAAGCAGGCCGAAAGCGAAAATTATCTGGCCTATATACTTGATTTTCTTTGACTTAATGAAGAAAAACATTATAAATCCTAATGCAACAAGCGGAAGGGCATAATCGCCGATATCAATTGTGACAAGCCATGCGGTAACGGTTGTGCCTATATTTGCCCCCATTATAACACCCATGGCCTGCTTTAAAGTCATTAACCCGGCGCTGACAAACCCAACAACCATAACCGTTGTTGCGCTGCTGCTCTGAATAAGGGCCGTAACTGCCATTCCGACCAGAATCCCGATAAACGGATTGGTTGTCAAAAGTCCGATTATATACCTGAGCCGTTCGCCTGCCACCTTCTGGAGACCCTCGCCCAACATAATCATGCCATATAAAAATATGGCGATTCCGCCCAATAAGCCCGGTAATAAACGAACTATTTCATTTGTACCCATATATACCTCCAAAGGTTTTTTTCAAATCACCTTTGATATTTTAGCATATGGACGATATGTAAACAAGAAAAAGAAAAAGATTATTGGGGATTTTCTAAAGGCTCCTCCTCAGGCTCCTCCTCATTGGATATTGGTGAAGACGTTGGTTCGGGTTCTTCCGTTTCCTCGTGAAGAACCGCAGTTTCGGCTTCTACGGTAACTTTAACGCCGCCGTCTATGTAAATTCCGGAAGGCAGGGATATCTGAACATCAAAAGTCCCTTTATCTCCGCTTAACTCTGAAACATTTACAAACCCTTTAATAGTTTTTGCGTCAACAGTGTTTAATATTTCCCCGGGGCCTTTTATTACAAATGATATTTCATCCTCCGCAATCCTGTATTTTACCTTGCCCGTTACATCACCGCCGAATATTGTAATTGAGGATTTTGGTATTGATATTGTTTTATATGAATATCGCTCTATGTTAACCTGGGCGGATACGACGCTGTTGCTGTTATAAAGCTGCACATTTTCAGGGATCTTAAGCTCAAGCTCCCTGCTGAAGGAGCCTTCGACTCCGTCGACATCGAGCTGCTCGGCATTAATTACGTTAATATCTTTTATAATGTCATAACTTCCGGTTATCTGTACCGTGTTGCGCGATAATTTATAATCTTTTACATAGAAATTTTCCTTTGGTTTTCCTGTGACGGTTGTAGCGACGGGCACTGTTTTGGCTATATTGTAGCTTATATTTGTCTGGAAACTCCCGTCAAGTGAAGGAATTATTTTGCCGTCTTTATTATACACTTCAATGCGCCTGTTCATTGAAGCGCTTTTAATAAGCTGCTCACGTTCTATTGTGACGGCAACACTGTCAATGCTGTTCATAACGCTTTCAAGGTCCTGCAAAAACACCGAATCAGGATTCAGCTTTATGTTAACAGCTTCATACCCTTCAGGAAGCGAACCCGACCATCTGATATTTATCGGAAATTCCTTGCGTATTATTCTCTCCAGCGAAATTTTAACGGATTTGGGATAGGCATCGGAAATAATGATATCCTGGTCCCCATTATACTGCGGAAGAGGTATGTTCAATGATGTCTGTTCCGTGCTTTCAATCCCGCTTAAATCGAGAAACGCTTGAAAATCGCTGGCTGAAACCTTTTCAAGTCTCTGCCTCCTTCCCTTAATCACTACATTTATAGTATCGGGGATCGTTGAAGAAACGAGACTGATATTTTTTGCGGCAAGCACTTCCTTATTTGTACGCAGCGGAACAGAAAGCGTATGCTCGCTCATTGGATTCTGCTGGTCAAGAACTACAAACCAGATTAAAATTCCAATCAGCACCGATATAATCTTAAGAACCAAATCTTTTTCCAAAATAGTGTTTATGCTTATGCGCCTATTCTTCATCATCCTTGACCTTTCTGAATAAAAAGCGTACTTTCTTTGCGGAGCTCTTATCAAGAAGGAAGCGATACAAAGCTTTACGAAGTGTATCAGGCGTTAAATTTCGTGTTAAGCCTCCGTTATGTGCATAAGATATTTTCCCCGATTCTTCGGAAACCACAACGGCTATGGCATCCGATACCTCTGTAATTCCAAGAGCGGCTCTGTGCCGTGTTCCAAGCTCACGGCTCAGGCTTGGGTTTTCCGTTAACGGGAGGTAACAGGCTGCAGCTTTAATCTTGTTGTCTCTGATAATAACCGCGCCGTCATGCAGCGGCGTATGGGGAGTAAAAATATTCGTAAGAAGCTCATAAGAGATAAGAGAATCCATCTGAGTTCCCGTATTTATTACGTCACCGATTTTTGTATTCCTTTCTATTACTATAAGCGCACCGACATATTCATCGGAAAAATGCTTGCAGCATTTGACAATATCCTCAATCGACGCGGTAGTGCGAAGCTGATCGGCGTCTTCATCAAACAAAAGGAAGCTGCGGAAACCGCTGTTTCCGATTTTTTCAAGGCCCCGCCTCAGTTCCGGCTGGAACAGCACTATAAGCGAAAACCCGAGCAGGGATATAGCTCCCTCAAGTATATAAGCCATTGTTCTAAGTCCTATTAACTGTGCGGCCTTCAGCCCTATAACAATAAACAGTATTCCTTTAACAAGCTGCATCGCACGGGTTTCCCGGACCAATTGTATGACCTTATATACAATAAAGGAAATGATGCCTATATCAACGAGCATTAAAAAAATATCAAGAGGCCCGTTCAAGCCGAGGAAATTCCCTATAACTATAAAAAATTCCTTTATGCTGCTAACTCCTGCCACAAAAGCTCCCCCAATGGAAAGTGATTATATGGTAATAAAAATCGTATACGGCAAACCTGCTTCGATATTATTTTATAACAGATACACCTTATACTCAAGATAAGTTTGTCTTCATTTCAACTCAAAATTACTTGTTATATATTCTTAATATCAGCCGGCCGCTATTGCAATTATATCCTGTTGCTGTCCATATTTGTACTGTTTGGGATGCTTTGTAATAAAATTGCAAAAATCCGGTCACATATCGGCCAATATAGAGGTAAAAAATGAAGAGAAAATTTTAAGTTCACAACTAAAAAAGCAACACCTTTTTTTGGTATTGCTTTTTTGGTTTCGATATTCATTATGCCGTTTTACTCTCTTACCTTTTCAACAAGTTTTGCAAAACCTTTCGCATCATTTACTGCCATATCGGCCAAAACTTTTCTATTGAGCGCTATGCCGGATTTTTTCAGACCGTTCATAAAGCGGCTGTACGACAAGCCGTTCATTCTTGCCGCCGCATTTATCCTGGTAATCCATAACTTTCTGAAGTCTCTTTTTTTCACCCTTCTGTCGCGGTATGAATATACCAAAGACTTCATGACCGCTTGGTTCGCAATCCTGAATAACTTGCTTTTCGCACCGAAATAACCTTTAGCGAGTTTTAAAACTTTTTTGCGCCTTGCTCTGGTTGCAACAGAACCCTTTACTCTTGCCATTTCCTACACCTCTTTCCTATCACTTGTATGGCAGCATTGCTTTAATAATTGCCTCGTTCGCATTCGAAGCTAAAGCTGGTTTACGTAAATTCCGCTTACGTTTTGTGGATTTTTTGGTAAGAATATGGGTTTTATATGCTTTATTCCGTTTAACCTTACCAGTGCCGGTCAATATAAATCTTTTTTTGGAAGCGC
>DATCLI010000133.1:0-4803 GCA_036563955.1 Clostridia bacterium
CATAAAGAGAATGGGTTTCCGTGTACAGTGTCCTCAGAACTTGGAAAGTTTAGAGGTCCGGGCAGAAAAGAGGATTGCTGTCCTTATGCAACTCTCATAATGGCAAAATTGCTATCCTATATACCCGAATATCAAAACAGCAATATTGCAAAGGATACTGCCACCGCCTTGATTTCTTTGTGGGAAAGCAGCTTGGACAAGCACCCATATATGTTTTATATGGGGACAGATTTCCGTAAATTAAAAGCACCAGCTATATGGTATGATATTGTAAGTGTGACTGAAGTATTAAGCAGATATGAAAGTATTAGAAATGACAGCCGATTCAAAGAAATGCTTTCACTGATAAAAAACAAGCAAGATGATAACGGATTATTTACACCGGAAGCAGTATTTCAAAAGTATAAAGGTTGGGATTTTGGACAAAAGAAAACACCATCTCCTTATCTTACATATTTATGCTTAAGAATATTTGAACAGGCATGGGTATGAGCAACCTCAAATTATCAGTAAACAGAAAAGGTTTATTTCTTGATAGAAAAAAGAAGTAGACAAAAATAACCAGGCTTGTCCAAAGTTGGATCTGACATACTGTTTTAGGCTCACACATATATTAATAAGTTAATCAGCAGGATTTAACCGGAACAACGAACCTGCCCCCGCGTCCCCATTGAAAATTGCCTGGAAACAGCTTAAAATAGAATAGTATTACTGCGAAGTCTTTGCTTTTCAATATTGATAGATATAAATGGACAGGCTTCAGACAGTAAGGTTAAAAGTGATCAACATGGGGATTTGGAGATTTTGACTGTGAGCGCCAAAGAAGATTTTTGCTATGGATTTACAAAAGGACTGCCTATTGCTCTCGGATACGTACCCGTATCACTTACATTCGGATTAATGGCAGTAAGCGGCGGAATTCCCGCATGGACTGCCATTTTAATTTCACTGACAAATCTGACCAGCGCAGGCCAGTTCGCAGGCACAAACCTTATACTTGAAAATGCCGGGTTGCTTGAAATCACTTTGACAACCTTTATTATCAACATCCGTTACCTGCTGATGTCACTTTCGCTGTCACAAAAACTGGGGCCGGAAATTACGCTGACGCAAAGACTTATCTTCGGGTTTGGAATAACAGATGAAACCTTTTCGGTTGCTTCAATGGAAGAGAAAAAACTGACTAGCGCTTATATGTTCGGCCTTGTATCAGGTCCGATCATGGGCTGGACACTGGGAACGGCGCTGGGTTCGGTCATCGGTTCGGTTTTGCCGGAGGCTATCGGCAACGCAATGGGAATAGCGCTGTATGCTATGTTTATTGCTATAATTGTTCCTCCTGCAAAAAGATCCAAACCCGTGCTGAATATCGTGCTTATTTCCATAGGTATCAATCTCGTTCTTAAGTATGTGCCTTTCCTGGGCTTTATCTCCAGCGGATTTCGTGTTATCCTTGCTACAATTGCCGGAGCGGGTATTGGCGCCTCCCTCTGGCCCGTAACCGATAATTCCGCCGGTGCTGCCCAAAATCAATCCAATATGGACGGAGGCGACGTATCCCGATGCCGAGAACATTGATTGCGGTATTTCTGATGGCGCTTGTTACATATATTCCCCGGGTTTTACCCATCGTTGTTTTCAGAAGAGAAATCAAATCGGTATGGCTGAAATCTTTTTTACGTTATGTCCCTTATGCTGTACTGGGGGTTCTCACCTTCCCTGATATCCTTTATTCCACGGGAGAGTTTCTGCCTTCTTTGGCCGGTACTGTCGCTGCGCTTTTCCTTGCGTACAAGGGGAAAAGCCTGTTGCCGGTCGCTTCAGGCGCGATCCTGACGGCATACATTGCAGGTCTGATATTACATATCTGAGCAAGGCTTAATTTTCTCTGTTTTTGTTGAAAAATTCCAAAAAAAACAATATAATAATGGAAACACGGGTTTGGAAATAAATTGTATTTCCGTATACTTCTTTTATTTTTTAACACAAATATGAAATAATATTGTGGAAAGTTACAGGTAATAAGTATGTTAAGCAAAGTCACTGCTTGCGGGCTTTCAGGAATTGATGGATACCTCGTTTCGGTTGAAACCGATATAAGCAACGGTTTACCGGCGTTCGACATTGTCGGGTTGGCCGATATAGCCGTAAGGGAAGCGAAGGAGCGTGTGAGAGCCGCAATAAGGAACTCTGGTTTTGAATTTCCTTCACGAAGAATTACCATAAATTTAGCTCCCGCAGACCTGAAAAAGGAGGGCACTTCGTATGATCTGCCTATTGCCTCGGGTGTTTTGTCGGCAATGGGTATTATCCCGCTGGAATTTTTTAATGACGGTTTGCTTTGCGGCGAGCTTTCTCTTGACGGTACATTAAGGCCTGTATGCGGAGTTCTTCCAAAAACCATAGCGGCACGGGATAATGGCCTGAAATCGATTATTGTTCCGCCCGAAAACGCATACGAAGCCGCAGTGGTGAAGGGGATACGCGTGATCCCCGTAAAAAACCTTGCGGAATTGGTTCTTTTTGCGAAGGGAGAGGCGGATATTTCACCGGTTGAAAAGGAATGGGATAAGCATGCCGCAAATGACGAGAATGAAAAAGAACCGGACTTTGCCGACGTCAGGGGACAGTACCATGTGAAAAGGGCTCTTGAAGTCGCCGCGGCGGGCGGGCATAATCTGCTTATGATTGGAAGCCCGGGTTCCGGGAAAACAATGCTTGCACGCCGGATGCCCTCGATACTTCCCGACATGACTTTCGATGAAGCGCTTGAAGTCACGAAAATATACAGCGTAGCGGGTTTACTGCCGCCTGAAACGTCACTTGTCCGCAGAAGGCCTTTCAGGGCGCCGCATCATACAATAAGCGCCGCCGGTCTCGTAGGCGGCGGAAGGATCCCAAAGCCCGGAGAAGTAAGCCTTGCCCACCTTGGCGTTTTATTTCTTGATGAACTGCCGGAATTCAGTAAAAACGCCCTGGAAGTTCTAAGACAGCCTCTTGAAGATGGTTTTGCGATGATTTCCCGAATAAACGCGTCGATTACATATCCGTGCCGGACCACACTCGTTGCGGCGGCAAATCCGTGCAAATGCGGCAATTATCTTGATGAGACAAGGAAGTGCAATTGCAGTCAGCAAGAGGTAAGGAATTATCTCGGCAAGCTGTCGGGTCCTTTATTGGACAGGATTGACATACAGGTTGAGGTTCCGTCTCTTAAATACAGCGAACTCGATGAACAGGAGCCTTCGGAACCGTCAGGCGTAATAAGAAAACGCGTAAACTCAGCCAGGGCGATACAGCACGATCGGTTTAAAAATAACGGAGTTTACTGCAATTCGCAAATGTCGCCGCCTATGATAAGACGGTTCTGCCGGCTTGACAAAGAGAGTTCCGCTTTGCTTAAGGAAGCATTCTCAAGGCTTAATTTAACTGCCCGCTCATACAACAGAATTCTAAAGGTAGCCCGAACGATTGCGGATTTGGACGGAACTGCGGATATCGAAACGACACATATTGCGGAGGCTATTCAATACCGTGCGCTCGATCGCAGTTTTTTCGGATAGGAGGAACCAATGAATCCGAATTTAAGGGAATGGATTTGGTTTGCAAATCTGAAAGGCATAATAACAAGAAAAAAGAATGAACTGTTGGAACTGTTCGGTACTCCGGCTTCGATATATGAAGCCGATGCGATTGCTCTTGCGAAAACGGGAATATTGAACAGGGAGAATATAGAGGCGATACTTTCTGCAGAATCCAGAAAAACAGTGGATGAAACGATGGAAAAACTTGCATTGAATAATATAGATGTTATTACGCAGGAAGATGAAGAGTATCCCGAACTATTAAAGAATATTGCCGATCCCCCGGTGTGTTTGTATGTCAGGGGGAATATCCGCCGTGACGAAATATCAATCGGAGTAGTAGGTTCAAGGAGAGCGTCGGGGTATGGGCTGACAACGACGAGAAAGATTTCATCGGAGCTGGCGGAATACGGAATATGCGTTATAAGCGGTATGGCAAGAGGGATAGATACCGCAGCGCACCAGGGAGCATTGTCTTCGGGCGGCAGGACAATAGCTGTTTTTGGCTGCGGGCTTGATATTGTATACCCGCCCGAAAACAGAAGGCTTATGGAAAGGATTATTGAAAACGGAGCGGTTGTTTCCGAATATCCTCCCGGGACGATACCGGCGCCGCATCATTTTCCCGTCAGAAACAGGATTGTGAGCGGTATGTCGATTGGTGTTCTTGTTGTCGAAGCCGGGGAAAAAAGCGGTTCACTTATAACCGCGCAGCTTGCGCTTGAGCAGGGAAGGGATGTCTACGCGCTGCCGGGCAACGTAATAAGCATAAACAGCAGGGGGACAAACAAGCTTATACAGGACGGCGCCAAACTTGTAACGTCGGTTCATGACATTATTGACGAAATTAAATGGTATAACAGCTTTAAGAAGAATACCGTGGTTAACCTTAACGACTATAGAAACAGTAAAAAAATCCCGGGTTCGCTTGATTTCGAAGAAAAGAGCGTAATTGATATGCTTTCTATCGAACCGCTTCAAATTGATGAACTGCACGACAGGCTTTCAATAGAGCTTCAGCTTCTGCACCGCGTGCTGTTAAGCCTTGAAATGAAAGGTCTTATCAGGCGTGAAGCAGGCGGAAAATATATGATACAAATCTGATTCGTTGAAACTTTTCTTTACCTGTTTACGTCTATTTAGTAAATAGGGGTTGTTTAAAGAACTCTGCCCAATAACTATAAATATTTATAGTTTATATTTTACATAAGAGGGGTGT
>DATCLI010000134.1:0-6415 GCA_036563955.1 Clostridia bacterium
CATTAACCCGCTCCACATTTACCTATTGGCAGCAGGGCGCTGGAGCATGTCGCCCGGCGTCAACGAAAAACACCCGAATCACCCGCTGCTTTTCTGTATAATTCCCGCGGGTCCTGCTTAACGGGTCAAGGCGTTACTGACGCGTTCCGGTGGGTACGCGGCTTTGCTTTGGGTGTTTCGAACACTGTGTAATTGCATTTTTGCGGAAAATGCGGTAGACTTTTTTTAACAAATGCGCAGTCGAAAGGGTTGAACGCATTGGGTCATTCGGGTATAAATTCGATACTCGGCCAGAGCGTAAGGAACGTGCGCCAGGTCGGAAAGGTAAAGACACAAAAACTTAATAAGCTTGGTATTAACACCATCGGCGATCTTGTGACATATTATCCGAGGGACTATGAGGATCGGAACCTTGAAAAAAAAGTAAACGAGCTTGTGGATGGTGACGAATGCTCCGCCGTTTTAACGGTTATGACCGATGTATCATTCAGCAGGCCGAAGCGCAATATGAAAATATATAAAGCCGTCGCCGGCGACGGCAGCGGCATAGTAACCTTAACCTGGTTCAACCAGGACTACGTCCGCGACCAGGTAAAAAAAGACAAAAGCTATGTATTTTATGGCAAGGTAAAAAAACGCGGCTCTTATATTGAAATGACTAATCCGATCTATGAAGACGCCGCTTCAGTCAGAAAAAAGACCATCGGCATCCAGCCCGTATATCCTTTAACAGAAGGGCTTACCCAGCCGTATCTGCGGATGATCCAAAGGAACGCTCTCGATATGGTTGTCGGGAAATTGACCGATATCCTTCCGGATGAACTGAGAATGAAATATGCCCTTGCGGAAATTAATTATGCGCTGGAGAATATTCATTTTCCTTCAGAAAAAAAAGAAAAATATGAAGCGAGAAAGCGTCTTGTTTTTGAAGAACTGCTCATCCTCCAGCTTGGTCTTATGCATTTGAAGTCCGGCCAAAACACTGTTTCGGGTATCGAATTTAAGCCTGACCAGAGAATTTCAAAATTTATTGAGAGCCTTCCGTTTAAGCTGACAAATGCGCAGCTTAGAGTATACAACGAAATACAAAAAGATATGACCGGTAAGCGGCAGATGAACAGGCTCATACAGGGGGATGTCGGTTCAGGAAAGACGATTGTCGCTGTTATCGCCATGCTTTTGGCGGTTTTAAACGGTTACCAGGCTGTGTTTATGGTGCCTACCGAAATACTTGCCGAGCAGCATTTTAACAGTATAACCCCGCTTGTTCGCGATTACGGTGTTAAAACGGCGCTTATAACCGGAAGCGTAAGCAAAAAGAAAAAGGAGCAAATAAAAGAAGGCATAAAAAACGGGGAGTATAACTTTATAATAGGAACGCATGCGCTTCTGGAAGAGGATGTCGTTTTTTTGAAGCTCGGCCTCGTGGTAACGGATGAGCAGCACAGGTTTGGAGTTAAGCAGAGGGCTGTGCTGTCGGCAAAATCAAACCCGGATATCCTTGTCATGACGGCGACGCCCATACCCCGGACCCTGGCGCTTATATTATACGGCGATCTTGATATTTCGATCATTGACGAGCTTCCGCCGAACCGCAGGCCCGTGAAAACGTACGCTGTTGATGAATCAATGCGGGAAAGGATAAACCGGTTTATCAGAAAAAAAGTGAATGAAGGCAGGCAGGTATACATCATATGCCCCCTTGTTGAAGAATCGGATGTTGTTGAAGCGGAGGCCGCGATGTCGCTTGCCGAAAGATTGAGGGAAAATGATTTAAAAGGGCTGACTGTGGGACTGATACATGGGAAAATGAAGTGGAAGGAAAAAGAAGCCGTTATGAGGGATTTCTCCAAAGGTCTCATACAGGTCTTGGTTTCGACGACGGTTGTCGAAGTCGGAGTGGATGTTCGAAATGCCGCCGTTATAGTGGTTGAAAATGCGGAGCGGTTCGGCCTCGCGCAGCTTCACCAGCTTCGCGGAAGGGTCGGAAGAGGAGAACACCAGTCATACTGCATCCTTTTTTGCCAAAGTCGGAATGAAATAGCGATAAAAAGAATGGAAATCATGACCAAATATACCGACGGATTTAAAATAGCCGAAAAGGATATGGAGCTGAGAGGGCCCGGGGATATATTCGGAATTCGGCAGCACGGGCTTCCCGAATTTAAGATAGCCAATTTGTATGAAGATATTGAAATTCTTAAAGAAGCGCAAAAAGCCGCCGAAGACATAATAAAGCATCAGAAGCTTCAGGGACGGGAAGACTATAGGAAACTGCACAGCTATTTATTAAATCTTTTCCGGGATAAAATAAATGAAGTGGCTTTAAATTAACTGTAAGCTGTGTAAAAGGGGATAAACCGTGTTTTTCCGGGCCGATGTTTAAGGGGGGATTCCCATTATCAGGGTGATAGCCGGAGAAGCCGGGGGTATAAGGCTGAAAACGCCAAAGGGTTTGAATACCCGGCCAACTGTTGACAGAGTAAAGGAATCGATGTTCAATATCTTAGCGCCGTATATAAAAGGCATGGTTCTGGACCTGTTTTCAGGAACGGGAGCGCTTGGTATCGAAGCATTAAGCCGCGGCGCCGATTATGCGGTATTCGTGGATTCAGACAGGAACTGCTGCCGCATTATATCCGAAAACCTCGAGAAAACAGGATTTTCGGATAAAGCGAAAGTGTATTGCCGTAAATCCGCCTCAGTTATAAAGGAACTTGGGAAGAGGAAATCAAGTTTTGACATTGTTTTTATCGATCCTCCGTATTTGCGGAATTTTATACAAGAAACACTACAACTTTTAACTGAAAATGATATAATAAAGCGTGAAGGAATATTAGTTGCGGAGCACCACAGGGACGAACCTGTTCGAACTGATGGTTCAGGATTTGAAATATTCAGGTCTGCCGATTACGGTGAAACGGTTGTATCATTCCTTGTTTTTACCGGCTGATGCGCGTATTTCGCTATAAGCTGCGGTATTTTAAACAGTTGGGAGATGAGTTTATTGAGAATATTTGTTTACCCTGGCAGTTTTGATCCTGTTACGAACGGGCATCTTGATATAATAGAAAGAGCTGCGAAAATATGCGACAAACTTATTGTTGCCGTACTGGTAAATCGGAATAAATCTCCTGTTTTTTCACTGGAAGAAAGGGTCAATTTTTTAAAAGAAGTGTTGGATGGGAAGCCCAATATTGAAATTGAGACTTTTTCGGGGCTGCTTGTGGACTTTATGCAAAAGAAAGGTGCAACTACAATAATAAAAGGCTTAAGAGCCGTATCGGATTTTGAGTATGAATTTCAGATGGCGCTTTTAAATAAAAACCTCGATGATAATATTGAGACGCTTTTTATGATGACCGGAATAAATTATTCGTATTTAAGCTCAAGTGCGATTAGAGAGCTTGCAAGCCACGGGGGTAATATAAAGGATTTAGTTCCCGATATTATTATAGACAGAATTTATAAAAAGTTTGAAGAAAACAGGAAATAAGTGCTGCAGCCATTTAAACGCGAAGAAAAAGCCAGGGGGAAAAAGGATGGAGATTTTAACAGTATTGGAAGCATTGGAAGATTTGGTTGAACGGGCGGTTTCAGTGCCTTTTACGGGCAAATGCATGGTTAGCAGAGACGAGATTCTTGATATTATCCAGGACATACGCTTAAAACTGCCGGATGATATCAAGCAGGCTAAATGGATAAGCGAGGAACGGACGCGTATCCTCGCCGAAGCGCAGCAGGAAGCCGACGAAATCATTAAGAGCGCCGAAAGCCGGATTGCCGCAATGGTTGATGAGCATGAGATTTGCCGCAAGGCGTATGAACAGGCGGAGATTATTATTACAAACGCGAAAAAGAATGCGAGGGAAATTCGGCTTGGGACCAGAGAATACGCAGATAATATTCTGAATAAGGTTGAGGAAATATTGGAAGATACGCTCGATGTAATCAAAGTAAACAGAAATGAACTGAAATGAACTTCCTACCGCGGCGGTTTTGCTTTGCGAATTAATTTACCGCTTAGTATTATTGCTATCCCTGTTGTTATAACTGCGATGTATAAAAAAGACAAGATGCTGGAATAACCTGTATTGTATAATGCTTCCGAATTATGCTTAATTGTTTCTATAGCTGCGTCCCTGAGAAATACTGCCGAATATAAAGCCGCAGTGAGTCCGTGAAGAACTTTTCCGCAGAAATACTTCTTAAGATTGAATTCCTGCGGGCAAACCCCTGTTACCTGGGTATAAACGGAAAAACCCCCGAATCCGCATAAAAAACCGGCCAGAATAATTTTTATCTGTGCCGGAACAGAGTATGACATGCTTAATATATACAGCCCGTATGTAATTTCAAGGCTGCCCGCGAAAAAAACTTTTATTATGTCATTGTAAGCATAATCAGTTCCGGAAACCAAAACCGGGATTTTGCCGATAAGCTGGAAAAAACCGATATTATCAAGAGTCTGAACAAGAACCGCGAAAAAAATTATTGTTCCCGATATTCTAAGCAGTATCATTACCGAGTCGACAATAGCGTTCGCGAGCAGTCTGCCCGACAGCGCTTCAGGTTTATTTTCAGCCGAAACAGTTTTTTTCAAATCCGGCTGTTTTTTTATGCGTGAGACAAGTCCCATTCCGATTCCAATTGTGATGCTTGCGAGTACGTGGCATAACAGTAAAGCGAATCCAAGCTGCGAACTGCCGAAAAAACCCGTCCCGACAGCGCCCACAATAAAAAGCGGTCCTGAGTTATTGCAGAACGCAAGAAGCCTTTGTGCCTGTTCCCGTGTCAAAAGCTTTTTTTCATATAAATCGGCCGTATATTTGGCGCCTGCGGGATATCCGCTTAACCACCCGGCAATCAGGGGGAAAGCCGCATTCCCGGGAAGATTGAACAGAGGTTTCATGAGAGGTTCGAATAATCTGCCTATCGGCCAGATTGCTCCCGTATCAAGAATCAGCCGTGAAACCACAAAGAATGGAAGCAGGGATGGGAATATGATATTTAAGCACAGATTAACGCCCTTTCGCCCGGAATCAATAATACTGTCGGGGTTTATCAGAAGAAGGATAAAAAAACCGATCAATATGACGCAGGCAGTGTATATTCTGCTGTTTCGGTTATTTACGGGCATGTACCCTCCGGTTTGGTATCCGCGTGCCGGATGCCTGTGAATTTGTCCTAATATTACTATATGGTCCGGCATAGAATATAATAACCGAAAGATAAGGCTTTTGCGATGTAACCTTAATAAAAATCAGTTGTACAATATATAGTGACAAGATTTAATGCGTACCAGCAATATATTGTACAACGGAACTCAAAGCATAACATCGCAAATGCCATAATATATAGTGACAAGCTTTAATGCGTACCAGCAATATATCGTACAGCAGAACTCAAAATATATAACATCGCAAATGCCATAAAGATGTGTTTTTCTTGCGAGTTATATTCGGCTTTGATATAATAGGATTGCCTTCGGGCCTGTTTAAATTTGTCACTTGCAAAGTCCATACGGAATTTTTTCTAAGAACGCAGGAAGCATAATTAATCCAAACGGTAAACAACCCGAAAAATGTTTTAAATATATATTGAAAGAGGTGGCAGTATGTCTGAAGAAAAAAAAGCAAAAAAACCCGAAGCCGAAAAGGAACAGCCGAATTTGGAAGCCGAAAAGGAAGGTATGGGAGAAATCCGCATATCCAGTGATGTTGTATCCATTATTGCAAGCAATGCGGCTCTCGAGGTTCCGGGGATAGCACATTTCAGCGGCGGAATTGCAGGGAATATTTCACAGGTTCTCGGAAGAAAAAACCCGTTCAAGGGCATTAAAGTTGATATTACGGAAAACCGCGACGTAAACATCGATCTTCATATTATTGTTGACTACGGCGTAAGGATACCTGATGTTGCATGGAAGCTGCAGGAACGTATAAAGCAGAATGTTGAGCAGATGACCGGCCTGCATGTTGAGGAAATTAACATACACGTTCAGGGCGTTAACTTTGAAAAGGACTCAAAAAAGGCTGAAGCCAAAGCGGAACAGGAAGCCGAAAAGAATGAAAACATCGACGAATAGCCGGGGGTTTTATGTTTGGATATATTACGCCGGATAAGCCGGAATTGAAGATTAAAGAGTTTGAGATATTCCGGGGTTATTATTGCGGCGTGTGCAGAGCAATAGCAAAAAAGGCCGGGCACAGAGGAAGGTTCATATTAAGCTACGATTCGGCTTTTCTCGCTCTGCTTCTGGATTCATTAAACAGCTCTCCTGTTTCGGGGAAACCCAAAAGATGCCTTATACACCCGCTGAATAAAAGATTTATGACTGACTTCAGCGATGTAATTGAATTTTCATCAGACATCAACATTTTGCTTGCGTACTATAACTTGAAAGATAAATGGC
>DATCLI010000135.1:0-7730 GCA_036563955.1 Clostridia bacterium
TCTTCCATTGTTTCAGGCAGCGGACAGCCGAGTTTATTTACCAGTTCCCTGTTGTAGTATATGAAAAATGAATTACCTGTAGTAACGGGAACTATGTAGTTAACGCCATCTTTATAGTAGGGCCTCAATTGTGCGGGCTGAAAACTTAAACCGGACGATTTCATAGAGCTGTCCAAAGGAATAATTGCATCAGCTTCAATAAAAGGTTCAAGATAGGTCAGTGCAGTCCACATAGTCATAACATCAGGCAGTTCACCGCTTGCCAGCTGGACTTTGCTTTTAGTCTTAAAAGACTCGGAATCCATACCGTCTACGACTACCTCATACCCAAGATCTTTACCGGCTGACTGCCATGCCTCGTCGTATATCTTGCCCATTGTATTCGTATCGAACCATGATGTGACAGTCAGGGTTATTTTTTTGGCAGGTGTTGCTGTGCTTTCGGTTTTTTCGGCAGGTTTTGCTGTGCCCTCGGTTGAAGGACTGGCAGTATTTGTTCCGGTAACTTGACTGCAGCCGACTAAAAATACAAACACGATAACACTAATTAAAACTTTTAACAATAAAGACCTCTGTTTCATGAATTCTCCCCCTTTTTTATTATTATCAGCAGTGGTTTAATTCCGCAATCCTTCGTATCGTTACCATACGGTACCAATATGGCATAAACGAAGTACCGCTTTATTAATCCACTTAGCTATTCATGCAATATCATTCCGGTGACAGCCAGTTTCTCAGAAGGAAAACCTTCCTGCATGGCAGCATCTTTCAGCATATTTGCATCGTTTTCCCGCATCAAAGGCACACCTTCATACATCCATTTCCTTCCCAGTTTTTTATACTTGTCAACACACAAATTATTGAAAGTACACAATTCCCATCGATCTATGCTTTCTTTAAATCCTGCCGCCAGATACCTGCTTATTTGTCCTATATTTTCCCTGGTCGCGGTACTCCCGGGGATCAGCGGCGTTCTTATCCAAATCTCAAGCTCTTTGTTTTTTTCTTTTTTATAATTTATAACATTCGTGAAATTCTTAATTATCTGTGTATTTTGCTTGCCTGTATAGTGCTGATGCAGCACACTGTCGACAAACTTAATATCATAGAGCACACAATCGGTATACGGCAGTACCGCCTCGAAAGCTTTCTCAGGCGCCAGTCCGCACGTATCCAAAGCCGTATGAATACCCAGTTGCTTTAATTCCTGAAAAAATTTGGATATAAATTTATGCTGCACAAGCGGCTCGCCGCCTGAAGCGGTTACCCCTCCGTTAAAAGATTTGTAGAACTCCCTGTCTTTTAATGCCTCATTCAGTAATTCATCAAGCGTCCACTGCCTGGCAACAAAAGACATAGCTTCTGCGGGACAGGCATTTACACAACTGCCGCACAAAACACACTTCTCTTTGTCAGTATGAATACCGGTTTCGTCCGGGGTAACCGCCTTATTGGCACAGCTCTTCATGCAAAGCAAACATCCGATGCATTTTTGATGGTTCCACCATATCTGCTGTCCAAATTCTATTCCCTCAGGATTATGGCACCATAAGCAATTAAGCGGGCAGCCCTTAAAAAAGAATGTGGTTCTCATACCAGGCCCGTCATGCGTCGTACCATGGTAAATGTCAAATAACACCGCTGTTGAATCGTTCATATTTAAATTTCCTGGATTAGTAATTCTATTATCCATCATAATTCTGGCGCCCCACAAATTCTTCCTGGAAAATCCTGTCGAGACAGATAAAACGCGCCGTGTACCCGGTTATCTTAATGATAATATTCTGATATTCAGGTCTCTCCGGATGTTCAATAGCATCTTTCAATAAATTTAAATCTATGATATTCAAATTGATCTGCATTCCGCCTTTTCTGAAATAAGCCAGCGAAAAATCACGTACATACTGCCAGATATTCTCTTTGCCGTCAAAGAACTTAGGCTGAAGTTCAATCTGCAATGAACCGCCGATAAACTTAAAGTTATGCGCCTTTGCGAGAGAATTCGCAGTGGAAACCAGGCCTTTTTTATTTCTTCCCGCGGTGGGGTTGCATCCATGCGCCAGAGGTTCGGACGCATATCTTCCATCCGGTGTCGCACCAAATGTATTTACACAGGTGTGACCCTGGAATTGGAAAAGCGAAGCGCGGTATTGCTGTCCCCGGTTATTGCGCAGGTTATCCATAACTTCGGCGATAGAATCGGTAAGACGAACATACAGGCTGTCCACAGTATCAAGATCATTGCCGTATTTATCCTGGTTTAAGAACCTGATGCGCATTACTTCGTTGCCCCTCCAGTCATTAGCAACCGCATCTCTGACCTCTTTAAGCGTATACATTTTTTGTTCATACACAAGCTTTTTAATTGCGTAAAGCGAATCAGCCACATTGGGAATTCCCAAAATATTTGTTGAAGTATACTGGTAATCGACACCGCGTGCATCGGTCATATCAAGTCCGCGTTCAATCGTTCCATGGCAATTCAGCGATGTAACAACCTCCGGCCATACTTTCGGAAGCATATTGTACTGAGCATCCTTAAATTCGCACAAAACTTCGCATGTACGCTTAAACTCTTCTATCACGCAGTCATACAATTGTTCAAAATCAGTGAAATTCTCTTTTATAGCCCTGTCAATAGCTCTATTGAACGGATCCAGCATAACCACCGCATTTGTATCCTGATCACAATATTCCTTGCCCGGTATACAATACCACTGGCAGCCGGAGTATGCGACATTCCACGCATCATCTTCGGACACGCCGGAGCGCAGTTCGGAATCCACAATCAAGTCATAATTTACAAGAGACGGAACACCTGCTCCATGCCTTACAAGAACATCGCACACATATGCGTAAAACTCTTTATCCATATCTTCATGCCACATTACGCCAAGGTTGTTGTAATCATCAATCATATCATAGGCTTCCATTACAACCCAGCTGACTTCGTTGGTAGCGTCGCTTCCATCCCGTTTTCTGCCCCCAAGGCAGAAGAACTGGCCGCGCAGTTTTAAAAACATTTCCACAAGATATATCCTTGCTTCTTCGCGTGTCAGCCGCCCATTTTCGATATCGTTTTTATAAAGCGGGTACAGATATTGATCTATGCGCCCATATCCGTTTCCATGGCCTACCATACGGTCTGTCATCACTGCAAATTGAATCCACTGCACCCCTTCATAGAACGTAGACGGAGGATTCACCGCAATGTTTTTGCAGCATTCGCCGATACGTTTATATAACGCCTTCTGCTCTTCGTCTTTTTCCCCGGAAGCAAGTTCAAATGCCTTTTCCGCGTAGTTCATGATATATTTAATGATTGCTTCGCAGACATGTTTAGCGCCTTTTAAATATGTAACCTTATTCGGATTTATCAGCCGTTCGTATTTTGCGAGATTTTTATTAATTCGCTCGAGTATTCCGCCCCAGCCTTGTGTAATGCCGATACTGAAATCCGGACACGTATGGCCGTGACTCGTTCCGCCCGCACCTGCCTGACGTGCCTTTTTGCCAAGCTCACGCACTTCAGGGCCGAAATCGTATTTTCTTATCTCATTCATTTCCCAATGGAACTCTCCGACAATAGACTCATATGGATGAATTTCAGCCGGAGAATGTTCAAGCAGAAAAGCAAAATCTCTGCCCCAGCTCTCCGCATCCGCCTTATATCCGTCGATGCGTGACGGTATCTCGTTAAGTTTTGGAAAATCTATTCCAATGTCAACACGGCAGGCATGATCACCCAATGAGAGCCTGTCCTCCCTTTGGACCCATTCGCCGCTTTGAGGGGCTATGGCATGACCTTTGTCCGACCAGTGGTATGCTATCTGCATTTCGTCCGCTGTGTATAGATTGCGTTTTCCGCTCACAGCCAATTCTCTGCTTCTGGTTATAAGTTTTTGCAATCGGGAATTAATTTCGAATCTTTGTTTAGTTTCCAGTTTTAGTTTACTCATCTTTATCACCCCGCATATAATTTAAGCTCGTAATTACTGTTGAAATTTATAAATGCACTTTAAAATGGATTAAAAAATATTTCTTCCAGGAAGAGCTGCGTATCGCCATTCTCAAAAGGTTCAAAACATTTTCCGGTTTCAGCTCTCCACTTTTTAACTATTTCTTTGCTGTTTTTATACTCCATGTCTTTTTCATAATCTTCTCCGATGTATTCAAAATACGAAAACAGGTATTGACCGATTCTGTGAATGGAATAGTTCCTGATATTTGCTTCATGCGCCGCTTTCACTACTTCTTCCCAGATATTGTCGTGAAGTGACTGGTAGTATTCCATCATGCCTGGTTTGATTTTTGTAATTAATGCATAACGTTTCATTTATTATCTCCATCGGATGTTATTCTTCACTTTCAGTATATTTTTCGCAGTAAAACATGTCAACTGTTTGAAGTGAACTTAATTGAAACGTTTCACTTATTATTAACAACATACGCCGTCAGTCGGCCAGGGCTGCAACTTCCCGCAATAGCCGGGGAAGCCAGCGATATAATGATATTGATGCTTTAACTTGCTGTAAACTAATCGGAACAATACCTTTTTACGAGCGTATCGAAAGGCATGCATTTTAAATCCCTGAAGAAGTTATCCCTGCTGTTGTTCGGCACAGCGGATTTAACTGCCAACGGATTGTATTTTACAGCTTCGTTAATGTCTGTTTCCTGATATGACATCCCGTCTTTTATATCGTAAAATAATTCTCTATCTGCCCGACTGTTTACAAATACGAGTGACGTACCCTTATCGTCATCCATCTCGGGCAAAATATTCTGTATTCCCCAAAAATCAGCCAGGGTAATATCACTTTGACGGTTGAGGCCTTTAAACATGCAGTTATAACAGGAAGGCCTTAAGCAAACATCGCTTAAGAAAGCTCTCATGTATAAATCATTACTTTTTCCGCTATTAATGAAAATATGCCGCCGGGAGAACTGTCAAGCCTTACCTTGTCATCATTTTTTAATTATTGCTCTTGAGTTTCGATTATTTTTAGATTATAATATGAGTGCTGTTTTTTTCGGGGTGTGGCTCAGGTGGTAGAGCGCTTGGTTCGGGACCAAGAGGCCGCTGGTTCAAGTCCAGTCACTCCGACCACAGTAAAACAGCGGGTTTCAGATTTTCTGATTCCCGCTGTTTTTTATTTTTCACCCTATTAAAACCACTTTTCCACAACTTAAAGTTTTTCTTCCTCTCCTTTTTATACCATGATACAATTTTTTCAGTAAATAGGGAGGGGTCATTAATAGATCCCTTGAATTTTTAACAAAAATATATAAAGAGTTTTCGGACTTCAGGACGGCTGCACAACACCCTTTTTCAGGATAATGTTTGCGTATAACGCCGTTTCACTTGTAGCCACAATAGCAAACGCATTTTTTGCGCGTTCATAGAATTTAAACCTTTCAATAAATTCAAATTCCTTAAAATTTTCATCATGCTTTTTAATTATTTCAGCGAATTCATCCCAGATCACAGGCTTTACATTATCGCCGGGCACAACAGCCATCAGGAATACCGGTTTTTCAACATACTGATCCAGCGGAAAAAACTTTAATATCGCGTCGAGGACTTCAACAGCGTCATTTCCATCGCATCTTACAAGACGTTTTGCACAGGATGCCGCGGGAAAATTTCCGTCGGCTATAACAAGTTCATCGCCGTGACCCATTTCCATTAATACTTTTATAAGCTCGGGAGATATGACTTTTGGAATACCCTTCAGCATATTCTATCCGTTCCTTTCATAAACTTTCCGGCAGACAGCATATATCTGCCGGAAAGCCAAACAAAATATTCAACTCTCTTTAGCCCTTCGCATATAATGGACCATAATTTTTGCAGGCCCTGTAATCTGCGCCTTCCTTGTCCTGTGTTCCAAAAGCGGCCCACGCGCTCGGTCTGAAAATTTTGTTTTCGACAACATTATGCATGCTTACCGGAATACGAAGTATCGAAGCAAGCGTAATCAAGTCCGCGCCAATATGCCCATAGCTGAACGCACCGTGATTTGCGCCCCAGTTAGCCATCACCGAATAAACGTCAGTGAACGCTCTCTTTCCTGTGAGCCTCGGAGCAAACCATGTGGTCGGCCATGTGGGATCCGTTCTTAAGTCCAGCGTGTCATGGACTTTTTCCGGCAAATCAACTGTATACCCTTCTGCTAATTGCAGAACCGGACCAAGTCCTTTTACAATATTTAACCTTGACATCGTAACAGGCATACCGCCGCGTGTGAGGAAATCGGATGAGAAACCGCCGCCGCGGAAATACCCTGTGTTGGCGGGACGCCACCGCGTCGCATTCAGGCATTTTTCGGCTTCTTCGGAGGTAATATCCCACCACGGTTTCATAGCGGGCTTGCCGTCGATTGATTGCTCGCCCGTTCCATCCATCGATGCGGAACCTGAATTTATAAGATGAATAATGCCGTTTGCCGCATTACCTTCCAATGTATAGCCTGTAACCCGTTTTACGGCTTCGGGGCTCCAATATGTACGGACATCGGCGAAAACCTGGGCAGTATTCGTCAGCAGGTGCCCAAACAGCATGGCAACACCATTCAGGCTGTCATTTTCAGTTGCAATAATGTATGGCTGTCTTATGCCTGTCCAGTCGAAGGAACTGTTCAACAGCGTTTCCATGAAGTCTCCATTCGGGAAATGATCGGTCCACTGACGCTGTCCCTGGAAGCCGCCCAATATCGCATTGTGACCGTTCGCCTCCTCTTCGAAGCCAATCTCTTTCAACCTTGGATTGCCAACCATTAAATCCTTTGCAATAAGAGTCATCTTGACGCAGAATTCCCAGTCCTTATCAAGTTCGGCACGGGATTTGCGCGATTCCGGAGGATTATTGTCAGGTCCTTCAATACAGTATTCCTTCACCCATTTTAATGCCTCATTATATTCTTCTTTGTCATAAATGCCTTCATCCATCCTGCGTATAAACTCAGACAAGTCTATGTATTCATTTCTCATACCAAGATAGTTCTGGAAGAAATCATCATTAACAATTGATCCTGCAATACCCATGGATACGGAACCCATAGCCAAATAAGACTTGCCTCTCATTTCTGCCACCGCAAGCCCGGCACGTGCAAAACGAATAAGCTTCTCTTTTACGTCACACGGTATTGTTTGATCTCCCGCGTCCTGCACATCTTTTCCGTATATCCCGAATGCAGGCAGCCCTTTCTGGTTATGAGCGGCAAGAACAGCAGCAAGATATACTGCTCCGGGACGTTCCGTTCCGTTAAAGCCCCAAATTGCTTTTGGGATGTAGGGATCCATATCCATTGTTTCGGAACCATAACACCAGCAAGGCGTAACGGTGATAGATAACCCGACCCCTTCTTTTCTGAACTTCTCGGCACAAGCAGCCGCTTCAGCAACACCGCCTATACAGGTATCGGCAATTACACATTCAACCGGAAGACCGTTTGAATGCCTTAATTCACTTTCCAGCAAGCGTGCGCAAGCTTTTGCCATGTTCATTGTCTGTTCTTCCAACGCTTCTCTTACCCCACGCCTCCGACCGTCAATTGCCGGCCTTATGCCGATTTTTGGCATGTCCCCGATAAGTCTGTTCTTAGGTTCGTGCACTTTCATTGTTAACCTACCCCCTAATTTATTAATTTTAATGGTGCTAAAGTTCAATTAAATGAAATAAACACAAGATCCATTTCATTTATTTGATTGAGATAAAAACCGAAAAG
>DATCLI010000136.1:0-1550 GCA_036563955.1 Clostridia bacterium
GGATATGGCCGAGGCAGGGAAGAAAATAAAGCAGTCGGGTATGCTGGAAGGCCTGGGTCTGTCACCGCGTGAAAAAGAAGTCGCCTCACTGCTTTTGCAGGGCCAATCCGCAAAAGAGATTGCTGTGATATTGGAGATCAGCATCAGCACTGTAAATTTCCACATCAAGAACCTCTATAAAAAACTCAATATCGGCAACCGTTCGGAATTGTTTGCCCGGTTTGCTTTATATGATGCATCTTCCCATGATATAATGCCGGTTCGTAATGATTGACCGAAAGATAAACAATGAAAAAATAAGAAGTCTTGGCCTTGTTCAAGGCTATTTTTTATGCCTACCTACCAAAATTGATAGCTATCAAATTTGATTTTCTTCCTGTACGATTAAAAAGAATGGGGGTATTTTCGTGGCGGCGGACAAGGGAAGCCAGTATGGGATTGATTCAGTTAAGATATTAACTCCGCGTGAAAAACAAGTTTTTTATATGCTGCTCGAAGGCATGAAAGCGAAAGAAATCGCTTTGAAAGCGTCTATCAGTGTTTCAGGTGTAAACTATTTTATAAAAAGGATATACAGGAAATTGAATGTAAACACCAAAACAGAACTTGTTATACGGTATTTTGAATTCCGGCAGCACAAAGAAAAATAAGAGACAACGCATAATGTTTTGGAGGTAAATGCAAATGCTTTTTGAGACTATCTTTTTAGCTTTCGGGATATTGCTGATTGTAATGCCGGCTGCGAAAATTCTAAGGAATATACGGATAAAAAGGTCAGGCATACCAGTCAGTGCCACCGTGGTTGACATACATAGAACGAGCAGGGCAGGTAAAAACAAAAGCCGCACGCAGTATCATCCGGTTTTTGAATACAGGGTTGACGGTATGCCGGTAAGGACACGGGGTCCGGGCGCAGCGGAGGTTAAGTACAACGTCGGAACAGTATTGGAAATTCGTTACGATCCAAAGAAACCCGAGCGCATTCTGGTCGGACAGCCGGCAGCGGCGGGTAATATCGCTCCGATATTGATCGGCATTGTCTTTACTGTCGGTTCAATACTGTCAATGATCGGCGTAAAGCTTCCCAAATTGGGAAGTTCTGCGGGATACCTTGTGTTTGCGGGTACACTGCTGTTTTTCGTGATGATCATTTTCGCTGTTGTTAAATCCCTGAGGGGTGTCGAAAATAAGCTCACGCAGAATGTCCTGTCCGGGAAGACGGCGAACAATGTGCTTGTTGCGGCGAAAAATGAAAACAACACTATTACCTTTCAATTTGTGAACGGCAACTCGATTGACTATATGGTACCGGAGCCGGTTTATAACGAACTTAGGGTGGGTGACTGGGGGAATTTAATCTTCCAGGGCTCTTTGTTTATCCGGTTTGAGAGAACCTATCAATAGACAAGCGGCATCGGCCGGGTTAGCGAAATACTTCAGAAGATACGTGAATAGTATGCAAACATATAATAAAGAAACCGGCAAGTTAGAGAGATAACGCCAAAAACCTGTGTGCCGGCAGGTGTAATTCCGTAGAATCAAGATTACTG
>DATCLI010000137.1:0-3256 GCA_036563955.1 Clostridia bacterium
GGATTATGCCGATATTTTTCAGATCGGCGCAAGAAATATGCATAATTTTGAACTGCTGAAAGAGGTAGGCAGAACCGAAAAGCCTGTTGTTCTGAAAAGAGGTCTTTCAGCTACAATTGATGAATGGCTGAATGCCGCTGAATATATAATGCGGGAAGGAAACAGCAATGTAATATTATGTGAAAGAGGAATAAGGACTTTCGAGACAGCCACGCGGAATACGCTTGACATAAGTGCAATACCGGTGATAAAGAATAAATCCCATTTACCGATCTTAATCGATCCCAGTCATGCGTCCGGTGTAAGGGAGTATGTTCCTTCGCTGTGCAAAGCCGCGCTGGCGGCGGGTGCGGATGGAATTATGCTCGAAGTTCATCCGAATCCCGCAAAAGCTTTATCAGACGGCCCGCAGTCTTTGAATTTTGAAGAGTTTGCGAAATTGCTGGAAGAGCTCAAGCCTCTTGCGGCTCTTTGCGGGAAGGTGATATAGTGAAAATAGGTGTGATCGGCCTTGGGATTATTGGCGGTTCAATTGTAAAGGCTGTTAGTAAAAAAGGATTGGCTGAATGTGTGGTTGCGTACAACAGAAATGCCGAAGTAACTAAAAAGGCATTATCGGAAGGTACAATTCAGGAAGCTGCCTGTGAAATAGATGATTCTTTCAAGCATTGCGATATTATCTTTATATGCGTTCCGGTAGACATAGTGCCGAGCTGCGTTGAAAAACTCAGCGGGATAGTTGATAACGAATGCATACTTACCGATGTAGGAAGCACAAAAATGAATGTGGTTAATGCGATACGCAGAATGCCTCTTGCGTGTACTTTCATAGGAGGTCATCCGATGGCGGGTTCCGAATCTGCCGGATATAATGCGGCGAGGCATACTTTATTTGAAAACGCGTATTATGTGCTTACCCCGTTCAGTGATACCAGCGCAGCGCATTTGAATAAACTGTCCGAATTTATTGCCGCACTCGGAGGACTTCCCGTTATTATTGAACCCTCGATCCATGATTATGTGACCGCGGCAATAAGCCATGTTCCTCATGTGCTCGCATCGGCGATTGTCAATATGATTAGACAGCTTGACGGTGAGGACAAGTTAATGCATACGCTTGCAGCAGGAGGATTCAGGGACCTTACACGGATTGCGTCGTCTTCCCCCGTAATATGGGAGAGCATCTGTCTTGCAAACAGTGAAAATATTCTGAAAATACTTAATAAATTCGAAGAAGGTATTTGTTCCTTCAAAGAAATTCTTCGAGAAAAAGATGCCCGGGCATTAAGAAATTTCTTCGGCAGCGCTAAGGAATACCGCGATTCATTCTCGGAAAGAAAGCTTGGATCGCTGATAAAAACATATGATATTGTTGTTGATGTCGAAGATCAGCCGGGAGTAATAGCAGCAATTGCGGGTGAACTCAGTGGGTGCGGTATAAATATAAAAAATATCGGTATTATCAACAGCCGGGAGTTGGAAGGCGGAGCGCTTGAAATCTGTTTTTACGACAGGGAAAGCCAGCAGAGCAGTTACCGGATTTTGCAGTCAATGGGCTATACCGTCAGCCTCAAGTAGCCGGGAGCATGCTCCATCACCTTTACTTTCTGAACTATTGTACAATGACGGAAACAAGAGCTGCATTTGCAAGAGCTAAGGGGATATCTTTTTAGCCTCGTTCTACTATACAATAGTTTAGTAATTAATTGGAAGGAGGATATTGTATGGCTCGCATATTTAATGCAAAGAATTTGCAGTATAAGCTTCGGCAATCGCCTGTACCCGAATTTTCATGGCATACAAGCCCCAAGCTCGCAGAGCTCGTAAAGTCGAAGTATCTGCATTTTGACGTAAGGTCGCTTGATCCGGGGAAATATTCTTATCCGTACCATTTTCACAGAAATGCGGAAGAGCTGTTTGTAATCCTGTCCGGTAGAGTTATGCTGAGAACACCCGGAAAATTTACGGAATTAACTGAAGGTGACATTGTATTCTTTGAAATGGGACCGGAAGGCGCGCACCAATTGTACAACCATACGGAAAACCCGTGCTGTTTTCTTGACATACGCACGGCTGTCGGTATAGATGTCTGCGAATATCCGGACTCGGGGAAAGTAAATATCCTCCCATACCAGGAGATATATCAGGCTAAGGATAAAGTTGATTATTACAAAGGGGAGGAGGACGTTAGTAATAACTGGCCTTCGGAAATAGTCGGCGGCAAATGGCCAGATAATGATTAGCATTTCCCGGATACCCGGATAAAGCACGGTAGAATTGTTTCCATCCGTATAAAAAGTTGTGATGCAATTCTAATATCAGGCCGCTGCCCATTCAATGTTCCAATCATTAAAAATATGAAGGAAGCAGAAAAGGTATTTAGATAAGTTAATGGAGTTTTAGAGATGGAAAAAACAGGAAAAATACTTGAGAAAGATTTATATTGGCCGGTGCATAATTACTTTAAAAAACTTGGCTATGATGTGCACGGAGAAGTTAAGAACTGTGATATAACAGCCTCAAAAGGCGATGAGCTGATAATAGTAGAGCTAAAACGCAGTTTGAGCATGGCTCTGCTTATCCAGGCAGCGAAGCGCCAGAGGATTACCGAGAATGTATATATTGCGATACCAAAACCGAAATACAGCATATATACAAAAAAGTGGAAAGATTTATGTTTTATCGTTAGAAGACTTGAACTCGGTTTAATAACCATATCATTAAAAAATGATGCCGAGCAGGTTAATGTGGTAATTGAGCCGTACCCGTTCGACAGACAAAAGAGTTTGCAGCGGACAAAAAGGAAAAGAAAAAGCATTATCAGTGAAATTGACGGACGTCATGCAAGCTGTAATGTTGGCGGAAGCACACGAACAAAGATAATGACCGCATACAGGGAGAATGCAGTCCATATTGCATGCTGCCTGAAAAAGTACGGTCAATTATCCCCGCGTAGTTTGAGAGAATTAGGAACAGGAGAAAAAACTCAGTCAATACTTGAAAAGAATTTTTACGGATGGTTTGAAAGAGTGGAAAGAGGGATATATAAATTAAGCGACATCGGAAACGAAGTATTCGGCAAGTATCCGGAGCTTTCATCCTATTACAATGGAATGATAAAATAATATTAATTAACAGGAAATCACTTTTACGAAAAAATTGCGGTTTCTTGGCCCGTCAAATTCGCAGAAATAAATTCCCTGCCATGTCCCCAATACCAATCGTCCGTTTTCAATAATGACGGTAACGCTGCTTC
>DATCLI010000138.1:0-5553 GCA_036563955.1 Clostridia bacterium
GTATGATAGATTATATATAATTTTTACAACCGGTCGTTACGGTTAAGCGTATTGCCGGCATATGCGGCCAGGATGCTGAAATTGCCGGGCAATTTAGTACATAGTTTAATATTAGGAAAAATCAATGACTGAAAATAGTAACTGCCGAATAAAATCTTCAGCGAGCCGGCGATGGTGCGAGGTCCGGTGTTTAACGCGGCGGCGAATGGGTTCAGGAGGTTCCGGGTGAAGTTTTCGAAAGTAGCCTTGGACGGGTTCTCCCGTTACAGAGACAGGATATCTGGGAAACCACGTATCCGGATGAGTGAGCGAATTTTAAATGAGTGGCACAGCAAAGCGGCACTTTGTCTCATTGAGGCAAAGTGCTTTTTTAAGTGTGGGCCAAAAATTCGTTAAGTTGGGTGGCACCGCGGAATTTAACCGTTTCGTCCCGGCATTTGCAATGCGGGGATTGAAGCGGTTTTTTAATTTGGAAATGGAGGAAAACGAAGATGAGTAACAAACTTATACCTTATACAAAAGTTATGCCGTGTGATACCGAAACGCCAATAACGATATATCAAAAGCTTGCCGCCGGCAAGATCGGCGTTCTTCTTGAAAGCTGCGAACAGCCTAAAGGACGGTATTCCTTTATAGCGGCGGAGCCTTGTGCTGTCTTAAAATTCAAGGACGATAAAGCGGTTATTGAAAAACGCGGCCAAATATCGTTTAAAGAAGGGAAAATGATTGATATCGCAAGGGAATTTATCAGCGATTACGAGGTTGAAAACAAGACCGGAATTCCTTTTATCGGAGGCCTTGTCGGTTTTGTCGGGTATGATGTTGTCCGGCAGCATGAGAACATACCGGACACAAACCCGGACGAACTGAAGCTGCCTGATGCGCATTTGCTGGCCATTACCGAGTTGGTCGCATATGATCATTTTTCGCACCAGGCGGCAATCATCGTACTGGCCAAAAACAGCAAAAAAGGGCGCATATACGCGGAGCACAGGATAGAGGATATTGAAAAAAAGCTTAAAAAACCTGTCGCGAGCGATGATGCCGTTTATGTAAAAACTGACGCCGGCAAAATAAGAACCAATATAAGTAAGGAAGAATTTTTAACAAAAGTTGAAAAAGTAAAGGAATATATCAATGATGGCGATGTTCTTCAGACAGTGCTGTCGATACGGGTTTACATGGAGTCTGCAAGCCATCCGTTTGCTCTGTACAGGAAGTTAAGGCAGGTTAACCCTTCGGCATATCTTTTTTATTTTAACCTCGGGGATTACCAGGTGGCGGGCAGTTCTCCGGAAATGCTTGTTGAGCTGAGAAACGGCAGTGTTTCCACGTGTCCTATAGGAGGTACGCGCCCGAGGGGCAAAAATGAAGCCGAGGATCGTATGCTCGCGGCAGAACTGCTTAATGATGAGAAAGAGCGTTCTGAACATATAATGCTTGTGGATTTGGGAAAAAGCGATATTGAAAAGATATCGGAACCGGATACGGCAGCGGTGGCCGAATTCATGAAGGTTAAGTATTATTCTCATGTCATGCATCTTGTTTCAAGGATTGAAGGTATAAAGAAAAAAGATATTGATATGTTTTCGGTGCTTTGTTCGTTCCTTCCCGCCGGAACGCTGTCGGGAGCGCCTAAAGTGAGAGCGATGGAGATTATTGATGAACTGGAGCCGTCGAGAAGAGGGATATACGGCGGAGCTGCAGGGTATTTCGGTTTTGATGGGGACATGGACATGTGCATTGCGATTCGAACGATGACAATCAGGGAGAGGAATGTAATTTTGCAGGCAGGCGCCGGAATTGTCGAGGGTTCGGTTCCGGAAAGGGAATACGACGAAATTAACAATAAATTAAGAGCATTGATTAAAGCGGTAAAGGATGAGCAGCTTTAAATATTGATAAAGAGGAGATGAATTCGAAAATGCTCAAAGAAATAATGGCAAAAATTTTGGAAAGAAGAAATTTAACAAACGGCGAAATGACGTACTGCATGGACTTAATCATGTCGGGGCAGGTCAGTGAAATACAGATGGCATCTTTTCTTACCGCGATGAAGATTAAAGGGGAAACGGTTGCCGAGGTTCTGTCGGCCGCCCAGGTTATGAGGGAAAAATGCGAAAAAGTCGATTTGGGCACGAATGAAACCCTGGATACATGCGGAACGGGGGGCGATGGTCACAATACGTTTAATTTTTCAACTGCCGCCGCGATTGTTGCCGCCGCGGCGGGAGTTAAAGTTGTAAAGCACGGAAACCGCTCGGCTACAAGCAAATGCGGAAGTGCAGACGTTCTTGAAAAGCTCGGCGTAAATATTATGCAGGATCCATCCGGTGTAAAGGAAAGCGTGGAAAAATGCAACATAGGTTTTATGTTTGCCCCGCTGTATCACAAAAGCATGAAACATGTAGTGAATACAAGAAAACAGCTTGGTTTCAGAACTATTTTCAATATTCTTGGACCGCTTGCAAATCCGGCATCTGCGACAAGACAGATAATGGGCGTCTATAACCCCGATCTCACATGGATTTCGGCATGTGCATTAAGGCAGCTTGGTGTGAAAAGGGCGCTCGTGTTTCACGGTTATGACGGCATGGATGAAATAAGTCTTACAGGTCCGACCCAGGTAAGGGAGGTTAATGACGGAAGAATTGAAAGCTATGTTATCAATCCGGAGGATTTCGGGTTTAATAGATGCTCTTTGCCGGATTTAAAAGGCGGTACGGCCGAAGATAATGCAAATATTATGAAAAGGCTGTTTAAAGGGGAAAAGGGCCCAATGAGGGACGCGCTTCTTCTCAACAGCGGCGCCGCGTTGTATGCAGCCGGGATGACTGCGGATATCAAAGAGGGAATCATTGAATCCGCGAGGCTGATAGATACCGGGAAAGTCTATGAAACAATGAACAGGTTCATAAATGTGTCAAATTCAGCAGCAGTATGTTCCGGAGGTTTATCATGATTCCGGATATCCTGAAGAAAATTGTTAACGCAAGGATTGAAAGGCTTAAAATCGAGAAAAAACGGCGTAATATTCTTGATGTAATTGAATCCTGCAGTAATATAAGCCCGCCTTCATTTCTGAAGGCGATAGCAAAAGAAGGGCTTTCGGTAATAGCTGAGGTGAAGAGGGCTTCCCCGACTGCTGGTGTGATTAAGCATCAGTTTGATCCCGTAGAAACGGCGCTGCAGTATGAACAGGCGGCCGATGCGATTTCGATTCTTACCGAGGAAGATTATTTTTTAGGAAGCTCCGCTTATTTGAAAAAAATCAGCGGCGCCGTTTCCCTGCCTGTCCTGCGGAAGGATTTTATTGTTGATGAATACCAGATATTTGAGGCTAAAGCCCTTGGAGCTTCATGCGTACTGTTTATTGCATCAATTCTCGGCAGGGAAGACCTGGCAGCGTTTATACGGATTTCTCACGGGATAGGCCTCGAAGCGCTTGTTGAAATACATAATGAAAATGAGCTTGAAAACGCTGTTGTTTCAGGCGCCCGGTTAATAGGAATAAATAACAGGAACCTCCATACCTTTAGTGTTGATATTTCAACAACACTAAGGCTTTCCTGGATGGCGCCGGATGAAATCCTTGTTGTAAGCGAAAGCGGCATACATACGGAAAAAGATATTCAAATGCTGAAGAACGCAAGGGTAGATGGGATTCTTGTCGGTGAATGCCTCATGAGATCTGACTGTGCAGGGAAAAAGATATTGGAGTTGAAAAGAGCATATGAAAAATAACGGGTTTTATCAATTTCAAAAGGAACACACACAGACTCCCCAGGTAAAAATCTGCGGAATAACTTCGGAAAGAGAAATAAAATTTATTAATGAACTTGACATAAATTATGCAGGGTTCGTTTTTGCGAAAAGCCGGAGGCAGGTTTCCGTTTATGAGGCATCACGCCTTTGCAAAGCCCTGCGCGGTGATATAAAAGCCGTAGGCGTTTTTACGGACGCCCGCCCCGCGGAAATAAACACAATAGCTGAGATATGTGCAATAGACATAATACAACTGCACCGCTGCGAAGATATCGAACAGGGACAATTCAGTCTTCCTGTCTGGAAAGCCGTCAGGGTAAAGGATGATAAAGAAGAAATAATAAAGCAGCTTGAAGGACCTTATGACGCATTTGTTCTTGATACATATGAGAAAGATAAAGCCGGCGGTACGGGAATCGTTTTTAACTGGCATCTTGCCCGCGGGCTGTCCGAAAAAAGGAAAATAGTGCTCGCAGGCGGCCTGACCGCCGATAATGTTGCAGAAGCGATATATATGGCGAAACCTCATATAGTGGATGTAAGCAGCGGTGTTGAGGGAGACATCGGAAAAGATGAAAAAAAGATCAAAGCATTCTTACATGCTGTAAAACATATAAATATCCTTGCATATGCCCCGGAAAAAAACTAAAATTTTCTGAAAAGGGCAATAACTTTTCCGAGTACCGATACGTCCTCTTTTACGATTATCGGGTCATACGCGTCATTTTCGGGCTGCAGCACTATATGATCTTTTTGCCTGTAAAAGGTTTTTACCGTAGCTTCATCTCCGATCAGCGCCACGACAATATCGCCGTTATTTGCGGTATTCTGCTGCTTTACGATAACATAATCGCCGTCGAGGATACCGGCATTAATCATACTGTCGCCTTTAACTTTCAAAATAAAGGAAGGCGAGTTCTCGAGGTATTCTACGGGAACAGGAAAAGTATCTTCAATGTTTTCTACAGCAAGAATAGGCTGGCCGGCGGTAACCTGCCCGAGAATCGGAATATTCTCGATTTCATGGTCGGAGATGCGGCCTTCAAGTTTTTTGCTCGTTTCATCAATAATTTTTAAAGCTCTGGTTTTTGCAGGTTCCTTTGAAATAAGCCCTTCGGATTCAAGGCTGGAGAGATAGGCATGTACGGTGGAAGTTGACTTAAAACCGACTGCCTTGCAGATTTCGCGAACCGACGGAGGATACCCCTTCTCCTGAACCTGCCTGTTTACAAAATCCAGTATTTTCTTTTGTTTTTCCAAACTTTTGGCTCTCATTTTTTTACCCCGCATTCTTTTGTTTAGGATTATTATACCATATATAAAAAAAATGTCAAACAAACGTTCGAATAACCATTGACAAATGAACATATGTTCGATAAAATATAAAAGAACATATGTTCACGAGGTGATGCAAATGAAAAAAAGTTACGATTTGCAAATGAAAAAAAGGTACTATTTAAAAGACAGAAAAAGATTCGACGCATTCCTGTTTTTTATTGCGTTAATGCTTTTATTTATCGGTACTGTTTCGCTTTCAAACGCAGGCAACATAATAACCGAATGTCGTTTGGTTACTGTAAACCATGGGGACACGCTTTGGGAAATAGCGGGAAAATACAGGGGCAGCAGTGAAATCCGCGAATACATATATAAAATTAGAAAAATAAATAATCTTGACAGTGCTGTTATTTATGCAGGGCAAACACTGAAGCTTCCCTGATATAAAGGATTTTGCGATGTAACCTTAATAATAATCCGCTGTATAATATATAATGACAAGCTTTAATG
>DATCLI010000139.1:0-11983 GCA_036563955.1 Clostridia bacterium
TTTCTTCCAGTGTATCTATTTCTTTCGGAGCCTTATCGCTCGATATTATTATTTGCTTTTGAGCTTCATACAAAGAGTTGAATGTATGGAAAAACTCCTCCTGTGTTCTTTCTTTACCGACAATAAACTGGATATCGTCTATAAGAAGAACATCGATATTTCTATATTTGTTCCTGAATTCTTCGTTTTTATCGTCGCGTATTGAATTTATCAGTTCATTTGTAAACTTTTCCGACGTTACGTATAATACCTTTGCTTTAGGATTCTGTTCGAAAATATAATGGCCAATTGCGTGCATCAGATGAGTTTTTCCAAGACCTACACCGCCGTATATGAAATATGGATTATATCTCTTTGCCGGAAACTCCGCAACCGCAACCGCTCCGGCGTGAGCAAACTGGTTTCCGCTGCCGCGCACAAAGGTATCAAACGTATATTTAGGATTCAAAAGGGAAGAATACGGCGAATGCCTTCCTTCGCTGCTCGGTCCGTAAGATGTGTTGTTTGATTCCCTGACTGTAATTTCAATATTATACTCCTTATTTGTAATTGATTTTATTGTATTAGTTATAAGTGTGATATATCTATTTTTTAGTATATCTCTGTTGAACTCTGAAGGAGCTTCAAGAGTGATGGTATTACTATCAATATGTAAAGGTCTGACTGTTTTTATCCAGGTATCCAGACTAATTCTGGTAAGTTCGCCGTCAAGGAGTTCTTCAACTTTGTTCCAAATATCCTGTGCAGATAAATACATTTTTATTCCTCCAGGCATATGATAAACCGGTACATTTTACTATATCAAACTTCTTTTAAGGTTTCAATAAAATGATCACTACAGAGTGCACTAATTCTGTGCTGTACAATATGTTGTAGGTGACGGTTCCCATATATTCTAAATGTAGAAGCGGTTATGTAAAAACAGGATTATGTTGATTCGCGTATTGACTGAATTTTGTTATTTCATATATAATAGGTCTGATGCCTTATTGAGAAGATGAATTCTGTTAAGCATAATCTTGAATTTGATTGGAGGTGTGATAAATGCTTAGAACATACCAGCCTAAAAAAAGGCAAAGGAAAGTTGAACATGGTTTCCGTAAGAGGATGAAAACAAGAAGTGGAAGACAAGTTTTAAAGAGAAGAAGGCTGAAAGGTAGAAAAAAACTAACTGCATAAGACCGCTTATATGTGGTCTTTTTACATAATTATGGCCTTTACGATTTGCCGCATTGCCTGGCCATGAAGCGAGGTGTAATATTCAGCTAGCCGTTGTTTTAAAGCCGAAAGCTGCTTTTTTATTTTGGATACCATATTTTATAATTGGATGAATTGCCGCTAATCGGCAAACTTATCAGTCATGTTTTGATTGATTAAACATTCAGGTTTTCACATGGGTATTATTTTGGTAAAATAAATAAAACGGTATTAAGATAATAACATGATGGAAATAATTTATTCTGAAAAGTGAATGGTTTATCCTAAACCGGAAAGGTTAAAATGGGGAGAATTCATAGGCTGAAAAAAAATGCTGAATTCCAGAGAATATACCGAAAGGGTTCATATATGGCAACAAAGACGCTTGTTGCTTATATTAAGCCAAATAACTTAAAAGAAACAAGAATTGGTATTACAGTAAGTAAGAAGTACGGAAAAAGTGTTAAAAGAAACAGGATTAGGAGATTGATAACAGAAAGCTACAGATTATTAAAGGATAAGGTAAAGCCCGGGTATGATATAGTATTTGTGGCAAGAAAGCCCGATACTTATGAAGATACCGGATTATGCGATATACACGCTGTGGTGTCTTATATACTTGATAAGCTTAATGTACTGAAAAGGGACTGAAATGAAAACAATTATGCTTTTTATTATTGAATTTTACCGTAAATATATTTCACCGCTGAAGGGAATAAACACATGCAGATTCTACCCTTCTTGTTCTGTGTATGCCTATGACGCAATAAATACATACGGAATAAGCAAAGGGCTGCTGCTTGCCATGAAAAGAATAATTAAGTGCCATCCTTTTCATCCTGGCGGTTATGATCCCTTAAAGCGGGAAGGAGAATAAACATGTTTGATTTTATTGCAAAAATACTTGGTCAATTATTGTATCTGATATACAATACGATAGCTTTTCATAATTATGGGGTAGCTCTTATATTGTTTACCTTAATTACAAAGCTTGCATTATTCCCGTTAACAATCAAGCAGCTGAAATCCACGCAAAAAATGCAGGAAATACAGCCCGAGCTTCAGAAGATACAGCAGCGTTATAAGAATGATAAAGAAAAGCTGAACCAGGAGATGATGAAACTTTACCAGGAAAAAGGGGTAAACCCTATGGGCGGCTGCCTTCCGATGCTTTTTCAACTGCCGATACTTTTTGCGTTGTTCTATGTTATAAGAAGGCCGCTTACATATATGCTTGGGTGGACAAAAGAATTAATCGGCAATGTTATTATTAAAATTATGGAAATAAAACCCGGGTTTTTTCCCGCAAAGGAATTCCCGTTTCTTGACGGTTTTGAAGCCGTAAAGAATAACGCGGTGGAAGTTGCAAAACTTTTTGAAAGAAATCCGTATCACGAAGTCAATATAATCGGGGCAATTAATGAGATCCCTTCATTGATTGAAGAAGGTACGGAGATGATAAGCCTTACGTTTTTAAAGATCTTCAATCTTGGCGTGAAGCCAACGTACGATTTTAATCTTATTGCGGAAAAGCCGGGATTGTATATTCCCGCGCTAATTATGGTAATTATAGCTGTAGCGACAACTTTTATATCCTCTAAAATGTCGATGGATAAAATGTCGCAGGATGACAGCAAAAGCCAGGCGAACCAAACTGGAAAAACCATGATGTATTTTGGCCCATTAATGACGCTGTTAATAAGTTTTCAGGCTCCGCTGGGTCTATCTTTTTACTGGACTATAAGCAATGTTTTTCAGATAATTCAACAGATTTTTACTGATAAATATATGCAGAAAAAAAAGGAGGGATAGCCGTGGCCGAATATGTTGAAAAAGAGGCAAAGACAGTTGAGTCAGCAATAGAAGAAGCCTTGAACGAGATGAATATTGGGAAGGATGACGCAGATATTGAAGTATTGGATGAAGGAAGTAAGGGTTTATTTGGATTAATAGGCGGAAGAAATGCTTTGGTCCGCGTTTATAAAAAAGTTGACTACGAAGAAATTGTAAAGAGTTTTCTACATCCTGTCTTTGATATGTTAGGGATTAATGGAGATATTGATGTTACTGTGGATAACAACGTTTTAAATGTTAAATTGTCTGCCGAAAATATAGGTATAATAATCGGGCGCAGAGGTGAAACGCTTGATGCGCTGCAATACCTGCTAGGACTTGTTGTTAACAAGCAGAGCGAAAAGTTTATGCGTGTTACCCTTGATGTCAGCAATTACCGGGAAAAAAGGGAAGAAACACTTATAAGACTTGCTAAAAGGCTTGCCGATAAAGTTGAAAGAACAAAGAAGAATATTACTCTTGAACCAATGAACCCGTACGAAAGAAGGATTATACACGCAACACTGCAGGATTATGGACAGGTTGAAACATACAGCATTGGGGACGAGCCAAACAGAAAGGTTGTCATCAGATATAAAAAGGAATATAAGAAAGTGTAAAATAATAATAAAGCAAAAAGCTTTTATCGGATAATGGTTTACCATTGTCCGTTTTTTTACAGTCCGCTTAAGTAAAGGAATTTACCCGGAAAGGAAAATATTTATGAATGGATTGTTATCGGATACAATCGGCGCCATTTCTACAGCTGTAGGTAACGCCGGGATTTCGATCATAAGGCTGAGCGGTCCTGAAGCCTTTTCGGTTGCTGCAAAAATATTCAGGGGAAAGGGAAGTTTTTATGAATATCCCTCCCATACCATACATTATGGAAAAATTGTAGATCCCGATAAAAATGATGTTATAGATGAAGTCCTGATTTCAAAAATGGCTGCGCCGAGAACTTATACCCATGAGGACACGGTTGAAATAAATTGCCACGGCGGCTATGTCACCGCGTCTAGAATCCTCGACTTATTATATCGAAATGGAATACGGCCGGCAGAACCCGGTGAGTTTACAAAGCGAGCGTTTCTTAACGGAAGGATTGATCTGGCTCAAGCGGAAGCTGTAATGGATTTGATTGGCTCGAGAACGGAAAAAAGCTCAAAAGTTGCGGTATCACAGCTTGAAGGAAGGCTGTCGGAAAAAATTGACAAACTACGTCGGCAGCTTGTTGATATGCTCGCATCGATCGAAGTGAACCTTGATTACCCGGAATATGATTTTGAAGAAGTTACTGCCGATAACTGTGCTCTGAAAATAAGATCGGTATATGATGAGCTGAAAGACCTTATCGAAGGATTTGATTACGGGAAAATTCTGCGCGAAGGCATGGAAGTTGCAATCATTGGAAAACCTAATGCGGGAAAATCCTCTCTTTTAAACCGTCTTTCAGGAAAAAACAGGGCAATAGTAACCGAAATACCCGGAACGACACGCGATATTCTGGAAGAATACGTGAACATTTTGGGAATGCCGATAAAACTTATTGATACGGCCGGGCTCAGGGAGACAGAGAACGAGGTCGAAAAAATAGGCGTTAGCAAAGCGATAGAGGTTATGGATTCTTCAGATTTGATTTTGTTCATTCTTGACGCTAACAGCGGGTTTGAACAGGAAGACGCGGATATTCTTGAAAAGATTAGAAAATATCATGAAAAGACCATTTATGTTGTGAACAAAACAGACAAAAAAGATGAAGACAAATTAAACGAAATTAAAGAAAAGATTCCTGAGGTTCTGGAAATCTCCGTGCTTGAGGATTCGGGCATTAATGTTCTGGAAAAAGAAATATATAAATTTGTTAATAAAAGCAATTTTGATACCGATAACCAGGTATTGGTAACGAACGCCAGGCACAAAAAACATTTACAGCAATCGCTTGCTGACCTGGAAAGGGCTTTGTATGCGATAAATGACGGAATGACAATGGATGTTGTTTCGATAGATATTAAAAGCGCGGCGGAAAATCTCGGGTATATTACCGGACACGAGGTATCTGAGGAAATAGTAAGCAGCATATTCGAAAGATTTTGTATTGGAAAATAGTTCCCGTTTTTAATTAATTGGAAGGGATATCATGGCACAGAGCTGTAATAGACAATACACATACGATGTTATTGTAATAGGGGCCGGACACGCAGGCTGTGAAGCGGCGCTTGCTGCGGCACGCATGGGCGCCGAAACTGCGATATTTTCGATGAACCTTGACAGCGTTGCCAACATGCCCTGCAATCCGAATATCGGCGGAACAGCCAAAGGCCATCTTGTGCGTGAAATTGATGCTCTCGGCGGAGAAATGGGAAAGTGTGCCGATAAAACGCTGATACAATCAAGGATGCTTAACACGGCAAAAGGCCCTGCTGTTTTTTCTCTTAGAGCGCAAATAGACAGGCGTTCATATCAGCGTGAGATGAAACATACTTTGGAGCTGCAGGAAAATTTGGATTTAATCCAGGCGGAAATAGTAGAAATTCTTGCTGAAAACAATAGAATTACCGGAGTCCGTTCACATTTAGGAACCGTTTATAAGGCAAAAACGGTTATTCTAACCACGGGCACCTATCTCAAGGGAAGAATCGTAGTTGGGGACGTTGTATACAGCGGAGGCCCTGATGGGCTCCTTCCGGCAAACCGTCTGTCGGATAGTTTAAAAAAATTTGGGATTGAACTATTGAGATTCAAAACAGGAACCCCGGCCAGAATCAACAGAAGGAGCATAGACTTCTCCAAAATGGAAGTACAGCATGGGGACAATACCATTATACCGTTTTCTTTTGAGCATGAAACAATAGACAGGGAGCAGGCGCCCTGTTACCTGACATACACCACCGAACAAACGCATAGTATCATACGCGAAAACCTGCACCGTTCTCCGCTTTACGGGGGAATCATAGAAGGCATTGGGCCCCGCTATTGCCCATCGATTGAAGATAAAATCGTGCGTTTCGCCGACAAAGAACGACACCAGGTATTTGTTGAGCCAATGGGACTGGATACGGAAGAGTACTATCTTCAGGGATTTTCAACAAGTATGCCTGAAGACGTGCAGATTAAAATGATAAGAAGCCTGCCCGGTCTTGAAAATGCACGGATTATGAGATATGCGTATGCGATTGAATATGACTGTATAAACCCTCTTGATCTGAAGTTATCTCTTGAATTTAAGAGTATAGAAGGACTTTTTTCCGCAGGCCAGATAAACGGCAGTTCCGGATATGAAGAAGCAGCGGCGCAAGGCCTTATCGCCGGTATTAACGCAGTACTGAAAATAAAAGGCGAGCAGCCTTTGATACTTGACAGATCCGAGGCATATATAGGTGTACTGATAGACGATCTCGTTACAAAAGGAACGAATGAACCATACCGCATGATGACTTCAAGAGCGGAATACCGGCTGCACTTAAGGCAGGATAATGCCGACGCAAGGCTGACGCCCATAGGATATAAAATTGGGCTAATAAACGAAGACCGATATAAAAAGTTTTTAATGAAGCAGCAGAGTATTTCAAAGGAAATAGAAAGGCTTAAATCAAAAACGGTTCCTCCGTCAGACAAAATCAATAAATTTCTGGAAAAGCACGCAAGTTCGCAAATAATTACCGGAATAAGGCTCTACGATTTGCTGAAGCGTCCGGAAATCACTTATGAAGCGCTGAGGGAGATTGATGATGTGATGCCGGATCTTCCGAGGTCTTTTGCGGAACAGGTTTCGGTTTCTATAAAATACGAGGGCTATATAGCAAAGCAGCTGCAGCAGATTGAGCAATTTAAGAAAATGGAACAAAAAATCATACCCGAAGATATGGATTATAATAAAATATCCGGCCTCAGAATTGAAGCAAGACAGAAACTTTCGAGGCAAAGGCCCGCATCCGTAGGGCAGGCTTCAAGAATATCAGGCGTATCCCCGGCGGATATATCGGTTTTGCTGATTTATCTTAACGCAAGATGGAAAAGAGGCGGGAAACAATGACCGAAGAAAGTGTAAATCTATTAAAGAGCTGTTCCAAGTCTTTGGGTATCATATTATCGGACGAGCAAACAGATTTATTCAGCAGGTACCTGTTCGAGCTGATGGAATGGAATAAAAAATTCAACCTTACTGCAATAAAGGAAGAAAAAGAAATTGTGCTTAAGCATTTTATTGATTCCATTTCTGCAGTTCCCTTTTTTCCAAAGGATGCGTCATGCATGATTGATGTCGGATCGGGAGCCGGATTGCCGGGTATACCGATAAAAATCGTATTAAAGGATTTAGCTGTCACTCTTCTGGACTCGTTGGAGAAAAGGGTAAATTTTTTAAACCATATAATCCGGTATCACTCCTATGAAAACACGACAGCAATACATAATAGAGCTGAAGAGCTTGCACATGCAGGGAAACACAGAGAAGCCTACGATATTGGAATATCTCGGGCGGTTGCCCCATTATCGGTACTTTGCGAGTATGTTATTCCGTTTGTAAAGATAGGCGGATATTTCATCGCTATGAAGGGAAGCGATATTCAAGATGAACTGAAAGCATCCGAAAAAGCAGTAAACGTTCTTGGAGGATCAATAGAAGATGTGAATAATTTTTTATTGCCTGGTACGGAAATAAAAAGGCATTTAATTCTAATAAAAAAGATTCGACAAACACCGACTATGTATCCGAGAAAAAGCGGAAAACCGTCAAAATCCCCGTTACAATAAGGGCGAAACCGCGCATTTTCGAGAGTTTTCTGCGATCGATTCCGGTAATAAAAAAAAGGATTTAAAAAAGATAACGGCGAATAATTTAATCGTAAAGTGGTTTTATTTTCACAAACAAAAGAAAATAATGTAAGGAAGGTGCCGTTATGACATTGCAGGAAAGATTCAAACTAAATCGATCGGAAAAAAAAACAGATCAGAAAAAAATAACCTATATACCAATTGAAAACATCAGACCAAATCCCTATCAGCCCAGGCGCAATTTCGAACATGGAGCCCTTGAGGAGCTTTGTAAATCAATAAAAGAATACGGAGTTATTCAGCCTATTAATGTGCGAAAAACGAAAACAAACCATTATGAGCTGGTTTCAGGAGAAAGAAGATTAAGAGCGTCAGTTCTTGCCGGCCTAAAGGAGATTCCGGCGATAGTGATTGATGTCAACGAAAACGATCTGGCAATTATGGCTTTGATCGAGAACCTTCAGCGCGAAGACCTCGGGTATATGGAAGAAGCGGAAGGATACAGCAATTTAATTAAAGAGCATGGTCTTACCCAGGAAGAGCTTGCTCAAAAAATCGGTAAAAGCCAGTCGACCATAGCAAACAAAATACGTCTTTTAAAGCTTCCCCCGATGGTAAAAAAAATGCTTTCGGACAATCAGCTTACCGAAAGACATGCAAGAGCTTTGCTGAAACTGCATGACGAACAGCTCCAGCTTAAGGTTTTAAAAAAGGTATGCGAAAGAGGTTTGAACGTTAAAAAGACAGAGGAGCTTGTTCAAAAAGCCCTTGAAAAATATACCGAACCAAACAACAATGGGAAGATCTTAACGCGTTCAATAAAGGATATTCGAATATTTGTAAATACAATACGGCAAGCAATAGACATGATGAAAAAATCAGGAGTTAACGCGAAAGCCGCTCAAATTGACAGAGGCGAGTTCGTAGAGTTTATTGTAAGAATCCCCAAAAAGGAGCATTCGATGAAAAAAGCTCAATGAATATAATAATGAAAACACTTCCGGTATTATCGCCAGGAAGTGTTTTTTTTACTGCCTGTCCGAAGCAGAACGTTGGAACATGCCGCCCCGCGTCACCAAAAACACCTAAGCCGCGTACCAACCGGAACGCGGCAGCAATGCCTCAACCCGCGAAGCAAAGCTGCGTACCAACCGGAACGCAGCAGCAATGCCTCAACCCGCGAAGCAAAGCCGCGTACCAACCGGAACGCGGCAGCAATGTCTCGACCCGCGAAGCAAAGCCGCGTACCATAGTTTTTAAATAATTGTACTTCTGATCAGTAACAAAAGATTGCTTCAATAACTGCACCGATTGTGGAAAGAGTAGACAGGCAATGAAAACTTTATTAAAATATAAAACGAGACTTAATATGTACCCAGTTCAATAAGCAGTGGGTGGTTCACATATAATAAAGATAATTAATTGACAAGCAAGATTTCTCGAAGGGAGCAAAAAACAATGGCTGAAAATAAAAATACACCGGATGCAATAACTGATTTTAATATTATTCCTGTGGATATAGAATCGGAGATGAAGCAATCTTTTATAGATTATGCAATGAGCGTAATTGTAGACAGAGCGCTTCCGGATGTACGTGACGGCTTAAAGCCTGTTCATAGAAGAATTTTATACACTATGCATATTTCCGGGTTTACGCCGGATAAACCGTATAGAAAATCAGTTGCGACAGTGGGTGAAACATTAAAAAGCTTCCACCCTCATGGCGATGCAGCGGTATACGACAGCCTTGTCAGAATGGCGCAGGATTTTTCATTAAGGTATCCGCTTGTTGACGGCCACGGCAACTTCGGATCAATAGACGGGGATCCTCCCGCGGCTATGAGGTATACTGAAGCGAGAATGTCAAAAATAGCGGTCGAGATGCTTAGAGATATAAACAAAGACGCAGTCGACTTCAAGCCTAATTTTGATGATCAGAATGTTGAACCTGTTGTGCTTCCGTCAAAGTTTCCGAATTTGCTTGTTAATGGTTCATCCGGTATTGCGGTGGGGATGGCAACAAATATTCCGCCTCATAACCTGACGGAAACAATTAACGGCATTATTCGAATGATAGATTACCCCGATATAGACACAGCAGAATTAATGGAAGAGATAAAAGGGCCCGATTTTCCGTCAGGCGGAATAATTCTTGGGAAAAAGGGGATAAAGGACGCTTATACTACCGGTAAGGGAAAAATAATCGTACGTGCGGTAACAGATATTGAAACGTACAGCGGCAACAGACAGCGCATTGTTGTTACGGAACTTCCTTATCAGGTAAATAAAGCAAGGCTTATCGAGAGAATTGCGGAGCTTGTAAAAGAAAAGCGTATTGATGGGATATCTGACCTGAGGGATGAATCCGACAGGCGAGGGATGCGGATTGTTATTGAACTAAAAAGAGACGCGAATGCAAATGTTGTTCTTAACCAGCTTTTTATGAATACACAGCTTCAGGATGCTTTTAATGTAAATATGCTTGCATTGGTGCAAACATCCGATGGTAAATTTGAGCCAAGGGTAATAACGCTCAAAGACGCGCTGAGGTATTATATTCTTCACCAGGAAGATGTAATAACCCGCAGGACGAGATATGATCTTGAAAAAGCCGAAGCAAGAGCTCATATATTAGAAGGCTTGAAAATTGCGATAGATCATCTTGACGAGGTTATTCATATCATCCGCCATTCCCATACTGAGCAGCAGGCGAAAGAAAGCCTTTCCGAGAAGTTCGGATTAAGCGAAAAGCAGGCGCAGGCGATTGTCGATATGCGCCTTGGCAGATTAACAGGACTTGAACGGGAAAAACTTGATGCTGAGTATGATGAGATTATAGAGAAAATAAAGTGGCTCCGTGATGTTCTTGCAAAACCGGAACTTGTGCATGGAATTATAAAGGAAGAACTTATTGATGTAAAAAACCGGTTTGGCGATGAAAGACGCACGACAATTACGTTAGACGCTAACGATATTGAAATGGAGGACCTGATTAAGGACGACGACGTAATCATTACCTTAACTCACTACGGGTATATCAAAAGAACAAAGATAGACAATTATCGAAGCCAGAAGCGCGGCGGAAAAGGTATTTCGGGGCTGACAACACGCGAAGATGATTTTGTTACCGATATATATACGGCTACAACACATCACCATCTGCTTTTCTTTACAAACAAAGGAAAGGTTTATAAGCTTAGAGCATGGAACATACCCGAAGCGGGACGTCACGCCAGAGGCACTGCGATTGTCAACCTTCTTGAGGTTGATCCCGATGAAACAATCAGCGCTGTAATTCCCATTACCGGGGACGAGAAAAACATGTATCTGTTTATGGCAACCCGTCAAGGCATGGTTAAAAAAACGCCCCTCAGCCAGTACGAACATATTAGAAGGGGCGGATTAATGGCGGTAACGCTTAACGAGAATGACGAGTTAATCGAAGTCCGCTTAACCGACGGAAGCCATGATATACTGCTTATAACTAAAAATGGTATGGCGATACGTTTCAGGGAAATGGACGTAAGGCCGATGGGAAGAACCGCAATGGGCGTAATTGGCATTCGGCTCGATGAGAATGATGAAGTTATATCAATGCTCCGCTATAATGAAGACACAACTTTACTTGTTGTCGCCGAAAATGGTTTCGGCAAACGGACCGAGCTTGATGAATATAAGGTTCAAAACAGGGGAGGCAAAGGTATTCTTACCTATAAAGTTACGGAAAAAACCGGAGTCCTTGTCGGAGCGAAACTTGTTGAAGAAGAAGATGACATTATGTTGATTAATTCAAACGGAATAATAATAAGAATGCATGTGAGTGAAATAAGCGTATTGAGCAGGGTTACACAGGGAGTCACATTGATGAGGACTAGTGAAGACAACAAAGTTGTTTCTATTGCGCGTGTTACTAAAGAGATGAGTGATGAGGAAAACGAAAACTAAAACACACATGCTTTAGTATTTATTCCGTTGTTTAGTAGACATATAATAAGGCCATAATTTGACAGAAGTGGTTACAAAAAGTTGCGCGATTGGTGCTTGACAAACATGAAATGGCGTGATAATATATAAAAGCTGTCGCCGATAAAAGGCTCAAAGGGCGTGGTACAAGCGTAATTGAGAGAAAGGGCGGCAGAAACCGGAGCGACCGGTAATGGACATTGAAAATTGAACA
>DATCLI010000140.1:0-2599 GCA_036563955.1 Clostridia bacterium
AGTCAGTATATTCCCGTCGATGATACCGGCGGTAAGGGTTGTTCCTATGCTCGCGCCGTCCAGGTATATCAGTGAATACTTGAATATTTCTTCATTAGCCTTGTAAATAGCCCTTTCAAAAGCCGTGAACAGTGAAGCGCCGGCATCTTCGGATTCCATAAAACGGCTGATATCGTCTGAAATGATTTCTACAGCCATTCTGCTCGCCACATCCCCTGCCTGGTGCCCTCCCATGCCGTCGGCTACTATGAAAGCTTTGGGATTCCCATTCAGGTCGAGAACTATATTCCAAAAATCCTCATTCTGTTCACGAATTATCCCTTTATCGCTTATAGCTGCATATTCCAAAACTAATCCACCATCCCGTCACTTTCAATGGATTTTTTACGCAACTGGCCACAAGATGCCGATATATCATTACCGAGTTCCCTGCGAACGGTAACCTGTATATGGTGTTTTTCCAAAATATTTTTAAAGGCTTCCGTTCTCTCTCTTCCGCTTCTCATGTAGTCCGAACCCTCCACAGGATTCAGCGCGATCAGGTTCACATGGCACAACATCCCGGAAATTCTTTCGGCGAGTTCTATCGCATGCTCATCCCTGTCGTTTACACCATCGATCAAAATATATTCAAAAGTGACTCTTCTTCCGGTCTTTTGAATATAAATATCACACGCGGACATAATTTCGTCAAACGAATACATTGAGGCGGCGGGCATTAACCGCCGTCTTATTTCATCGTTCGGAGCATGAAGGGAAATTGAAAGATTAACCGGAATATCTTCGGATATAAACCTTTTAATTTCCGGAACAAGACCGCATGTGGACACAGTCATCCTTCTGAAGCTGATACCGAAAGTATCCTTTTGATTTAAGCGGCGCATAAACCGAACAACCTCATCATAGTTGTCAAAAGGCTCTCCGATGCCCATGAGCACTACACGGCTTATTCTCTCCCCGCAGTCTTTCTGAATAGCGATAAATTGAGCCATCATCTCGCCCGCGGTGAGGTTACGGTCAATTCCAAGCCTGGACGAAGCACAAAACCGGCATCCCATTCTGCATCCAATCTGGGTTGACAGGCAGGCGCTGTTTCCATAGCGGTATTTCATCAGAACACTATCGACAGCCTTTCCGTCCGGCAAAGCGAAAAGGTATTTTATCGTTCCGTTCTTTTCGGATACTTTTCTTTCGGCTATGCGCATACTGCCGATGTAAAGGCGGCTGTTCAAAAGGTTTCTGAATGCTTTCGGAAGGTTTGTCATTTCATCAAAGCTTCCGGCGCCGCTATAAACCCATTCCCACACCTGTTTTGCCCTGTAGGCCGGTTCGCCGAGATCGCTGATAACACTTTTTAATTGTTCAATATCTAAATCAAGCGCATTTTTTTTATCCGTCATATAAAAAACCAGCCTTATCCCCCGGCTTTATCATTTGTTTCTTCCAAGCCTCGCGATAAAAAACCCGTCCGTCCCGTCAATATGGGGATACAGGTTCAGCATTCCCCCCGCAGTTTCTTTTTTATCTTCAATAATACCGGATAAATTATTTATCGGTTCCATAAAAAAATCCGGATTTTCACTGACAAAGGCATTAACAACTGCCGAATTTTCCCTCCGATCAAGCGAGCAGGTACTGTATACGAGTACCCCTCCGGGCATTACATACCTACTCGCATTATACAATATTTTTTGTTGAAGCTCAACCAATTTTCCAAAATCTTCCGGTTTTCTGTGCCATTTTATATCCGGTTTTCTTCTTATAATTCCTGTCCCGGAGCAGGGCACATCGGCCAAAACCCTGTGAAACCTGCCCGCCGGTTCGCTGACAGGCGCAAGGGCATCTCTTAACTCCGGCTCTATTATTTTGACGCCCAATCTTTCCGCATTGTTCCATATGAGCCTGATTTTATGCTCATGAATATCCCAGGCGGCAATGCGGCCTTTGTTTTTCATATATCCGGCAATGTGAGCAGTTTTCCCTCCGGGCGCCGCACAGATATCAAGTATTGTTTCGCCCGGCTGAGGGTCAAGAATTTTCGCAGCAAGCATCGAGCTTTCATCCTGTACCGTTATCCGCCCTTCCGTATACGCTTTTAAGCGGGAAATATCCGATACGCCGCGCAGGATCAACGCTTCATTCAAAAAACGCCCGGGACGGACTTCGATACCTTCTTTCAATAATTCTTCAATAACGGCTTCGGGGCTCGTTTTGAGAGTGTTAACCCTGACACAGAAATCCGGGCGCATAAGCAGCGAATCAAGGATTCTTTCCGTGAATTCGCGGCCGAACCCGGCAAGCCAGTTTTCGACGAGAAACACGGGAAAAGAGTATTTTACGGAAAGCTCATATGCGTTGGAACCGGTATTTTCAGGCATATGGATTTCAGCGCTGCTGCGGGAAATATTGCGCAGAATCCCGTTTACAAAGCCGCTTGATTCTTTCGCGTACTTTTTTGCGAGCTCCACCGACGTATCACACGCCGCCGCGTGCGGGACCCTGTCCAGAAACATTATTTGATATACTCCAAGGCGAAGAATTGAGAGGACACGCAGCGATATTTTTTTCAGTTTCGTTTTTGAAAACTGCGATATAATCC
>DATCLI010000141.1:0-6227 GCA_036563955.1 Clostridia bacterium
TATCTTTACTTAAGATAAGATATATAAAGGGGGATACGGGTTTGCTGGAATTTGATATTGATATGGATAACTTTGCCCGCATTAAGGTAGTTGGTGTTGGCGGAGGCGGAAATAACGCGGTAAACCGCATGATCGACGCAGGGCTTCGCGGAGTTGACTTCATTGCTGTAAATACCGATAAGCAGGCATTATTTTTGTCAAAAGCCAATACTAAAATCCAAATAGGAGAAAAGCTCACCAAAGGTCTTGGATCAGGTGCAAACCCGGAGATAGGTGAAAGAGCGGCTAATGAAAGCCGCGATGAAATAGCGATGGCAATTAAAGACGCCGACATGGTTTTTGTTACGGCGGGAATGGGCGGAGGAACCGGTACCGGTGCTGTGCCCGTTATTGCACAGATTGCAAGAGAGCTTGGTATACTGACTGTGGGTGTAGTCACCAAACCCTTTATGTTCGAGGGACGGAAAAGGATGCAGTATGCCGAAAAAGGCGTGGAGAATTTAAAAGTGGTTGTTGACACCCTTGTTACAATTCCGAACGACAGGCTTCTGCAGATAACCGACAAGAAAACTTCAATGCTCGAAGCTTTTAGAATAGCTGATGATGTGCTTAGACAGGGAGTCCAAGGTATTTCCGATCTAATTGCCGTTCCTGGTCTTATTAATCTTGATTTTGCCGATGTGAAGACAATAATGCTTGAAACAGGCCTTGCTCATATGGGAATAGGCAGGGGCTCAGGCGAAAATAAAGCCGAGGAAGCCGCTAAACAGGCGATTTCAAGCCCGTTGCTTGAAACATCGATTGAAGGCGCAAGGGGTGTATTGCTGAACATTACCGGCGGGCCCGATCTTGGTTTACAGGAAGTAAATCTGGCAGCGGAGTTAATACAGAGATCCGCCGATGCCGAAGCAAACATTATTTTCGGAGCGGTAATAGACGAGAACCTTAAGGATGAAATGTTAATAACCGTAATAGCTACCGGTTTTGATAAGAATCCTGTTTTGAAACGTCCTAACAAGCTGTTGGATGCAGCCCAGGTAGGAGAAGCGGCAAAAGCCGCAGCAGCAACCCAGCAGGATGACGATGACGGCCTTGATATACCGGTCTTTCTGAAAAGGAATCGTTTCAGATAATAATAGCCTGTTAGTAATAGATTGTGAAATAAAAACAGGGTTTGCCGTAATCTTATTTACAAAAGGCAAACCCTTTTGGTTAATAGCTCTCTTAGTGTTCATTAATTTTATCAATATGCTTATTTTGCTATTGTAATTCTGAAAAATGCTGTTATAATAAACAGTGTTGAAAAATTAAGAGTTTAATTATAAGCTGTAAATATTTAAATGCTGGTGTGGCTCAGAGGTAGAGCAGCGCACTCGTAATGCGCAGGCCGTGGGTTCAATTCCCACCACCAGCTCCATTTATTGTTCTTAGAATTAAAGCAATTCTGAGGACTTTTATTATAAATGAGCATCCATTCAAAAAAGTTGCTTTTTTTTCGTTTTTATTTTCTCATAAATCATTGAATTTGTTCCATTTATTTAATTATCAGTAACGTTCATCACCTGAAGATAATTGTCATTATACTGTCATATGTAAATGATACGCTGATAACCGAAGTTAAAGAACTGTTAAAATAGCTGTGCGAATAGAACACTGGTTGCTGACAGAGGAATATTTTGGTATAATTAGTATAAATAAATGAACTGCACTAAAAATAGTACAGTTCATTATGCTACTTTTGTCATATATCAAATGGAAGCACGTTTTCTATTCCATTAGTTTAGAAAATATAATAGAATATATATAGGACTTTGAAACTGCACAAATTATATCAAGCCAAAAGAGTATATTTTTGGGGGGAGGTAATGCATGATGAAAATGATTATGGCAATTATCAGCGATGAAGACAGCAATTCTGTAGTAAACGAGCTTGGCCAGCACGGATTCGGTGTAACCCGCTTATGTTCGACGGGAGGTTTTCTCAGAGCCGGTAATACAACAATTATGGTTGGTACGGATGAAGAAAAAATATCAGAGGCTATTGAGATTATAAGAAGCAAGTGTAAAACTCGTAAAAAAGCGATCCCCAATTTGGAGATGACAGGCGGAATGGGTGTTATGGGTGCGGCATACCCGCTGGAAGTAACGGTTGGCGGCGCTACATTGTTTGTATTAAATGTTGAAAGATTTGAAAAGTTATAAATCCCTTAGCTGTTAAACTTCTATTAGGATGAAACATTTATGAAAAAAATGGATACAAAGCCGCAGCCGGCTGAAACATATGTGCTGACGGATAAAGATTACGAACGGAGCCGGTTTTATGCAATAATTGAAAGCATTTCAGCCCGCATAATATTTGGTTTTACGACAGGAGCATTTTTATCCGGTTTTTTGAAATATATCGGAGCGGATGACAAGCTGTGCGGACAAATTGCTGCATTAACGGTTCTGGCTGGAGTTATACAATTTTTTTCTCCGTTTGTTCTGGAAAAGCTGAATAGACGAAAAGCGGTTGTTGCCTCGTTTAGCTCAATACATCGCTTCACTCTGGTTATGCTTGTTTTGGTGCCGGTATTGCCCGTATCAATGAAAGGGCGGCTTTACATAACTGCAGCGTTGTATTTTGTTTCACATTTAATGGTTAATGCCGTAGCGCCGGCAGCCACTAATCTTCTAATAAGCATTGTTCCCCAAAGAATGAGGGGCAAATATTTCAGTATTCGGGAAGCATATCTTATATTTGTATCCAGCGTGTTAAACATAATCATGGGGAAGGCGCTTGATGTTTTCCAACTGCAGAACAGAACATACGAAGGATACCTGGTAATGTACGCGGTTGCGTTTGCCGCAATGCTTTTAAACCTTATTTCGTATATAAAAATAAAAGAACCGCCGATACCTGTTTCAAGAAAAAATATAAGTTTCAAAATGCTTTTCAGTCTGCCCTTAAAGGAAAAAAAGTTCAGAAGAATCATAGTTCTTTTCTTTCTTTGGGGCTTGTCGTTCAATTTTGCATCACCGTTTTTTTCAGTGTATATGGTATCAAAGCTTGAACTAAGCTATACCTTTATTATGATAAGCGGCTTTTTAAATTCATTAAGCTATATTATTGCAGTAAGATTCTGGGGAAGAGTAGCAGATCGATTCTCTTTCACATATTCGGCCATGCTTTCAGTTGCACTTCTGGGAACGACGCATGCCGGATGGTTTTTTGCTTCACCCGGTTCGGACCTGCTTTATCCGATTGTTGTTTTTCTTCATATACTGTCCGGTATTTCCTGGGGAGGCGCCGGTATTTCACTTTTTAACGTGCCTTATGAGTATACCCCTGAGGAAAACAGGACTGTTTATCTTGGCTTTAATGCCGCACTTAGCGGGCTGGTCGGATTTTTATCTTCAAATCTTTCTTCGTGGATGATTGGAGCAATGGAAAACTTCAAAGCGATTGTTTTTGGAATGACAATAACTCAGTTTCAGCTTATTTTTGCCGCTTCAGGCTTATCAATTCTTTTGACAGCATTATTTATACGCGCGAAAATACTTCACGGACAGGAAACACCGACAGGTATCGCGTCCCCGAAAAATTGACTGGACTGTAATGGTTTTGTATCCGCACTTTACTTATTCGAATCTAATGGTATAATGTATTCTGCATCATGTTTCGGAAATGTTAAATTCTATACAAGGAAAGGGATGAGATACTATGAGCCTGGTTTTATTGGAACAAATCCGTCCGCAAGCAAAGGAACTATTGGAGAGTATACTTGAGATGAGGGATTCACTTTGATTTGCCGGCATTGGAGAAAGAGCTCGCGGAACTTGACAAAAAAGCTCAGGAACCGGATTTTTGGAACGACATGGATAATTCTCAGCGGGTTTTGCAAAAAAGTAAAAATATCAGGGAAAAGCTTAATGAATATATATCATTGGAAAATGACTGCCAGGATTTACTGACTCTTATTGATCTTGGACTGGAAGAAAAGGATGAGAGAATTCTGCCCGAAGTTCAGGAAAACTTTGATGATTTAAGCAGGAGATTTGAGAAGTTTAAGCTGAAGACACTATTAAAGGGCGACTATGACAAAAACGATGCGATATTTACGCTTCATGCGGGAGCAGGCGGTACTGAGGCCATGGATTGGGTGCAGATGCTGTTTCGCATGTATTCAAGATGGGCGGAAAACAACGGGTTTAAGACACGCGTGCTCGACTTTCTGGAAGGTGAAGAAGCAGGAATCAAAAGCATTACCGTTGAGGTGATGGGAGAAAATGCTTATGGATTTTTAAAATCAGAAAAGGGCGTTCACCGCCTTGTGCGGATTTCTCCCTTCGACGCATCGGGAAGACGGCATACGTCATTTGCGTCCATGGAAGTTATTCCTGTTATGGATGATTCCGTTGAAATTGATATCAATCCTGAAGATATACAGATGGATGTGTTCCGATCCAGCGGAGCGGGCGGCCAGCATGTGAACAAGACCTCTTCCGCGGTAAGGTTGACACACCTTCCCACAGGTATTATAGTTTCATGCCAGAATGAAAGATCCCAGCATCAAAACAGGGAAACCGCAATGAAAATACTTTACGCAAAACTTTTGGAATTAAAAGAACGTGAGCGGAAGCAAAAAATCAGCGAGATAAAAGGAGAACAGATGGATATAGCCTGGGGAAGCCAAATACGCTCCTATGTGTTCTGTCCTTACACTTTGGTAAAAGATCACCGAACCGGATATGAAGAGGGGAACATAAACAAAGTAATGGATGGCGAAATAAACGAGTTTATAAGTGCGTATCTTTCTTTATCGGCTAAAAACTCCAATAAACAGCAATAAAAGCATAAACGGTAACAGCCGCCTGTTAAGCCTGTTACCGTTTAATTCTTTTCTTTCCAATCCACTTAATGAATTTTATAATGAGTATAATTGCTTCTATTATGCCAAGGCCGACAACTATATAGAAAATTTCCTTAAATTCCATAACTCTTTTCTTTACTTTGTCGAGCTTGGACATTTCAGGAAGTATCTCTCTGTCTGGAAACAAGTCGACAGTGATAACGGTGCCGTCGGCAAGTGTGAACTTTGCGGTTCCAAGAAGCGTATTTTTATATATCGGGAGCTTAAAATTCTCTTCAACAGGTTCAATATTAAATTCGAGAATATAGTTATCACCAACCGGGTATGTATAATAAACATCGCTTCCAACTACAAGGGCTACCTCATGGCCTTCTATTGTTTTACTATCGAGTGTCTGACCTTTTGCTACCAATATGCCCCTTCTGAAGTTTGTGAACCCATAATCGAACAGTTTCATACTGTCGGAATACATACTGTCCGAGGGCGAATCGAGCAAAATGCAAAGCAGCCTTTGCTGCCCGCGCGTAACGGTTGTTATAACGGTTTGGAATTTCGGGTCGTTGTAATCCACCTTTCCGCCGTCAACGCCGTCATAACTCCAGAACATGTCGTTGAGGTTTGTCAGGACTATTGTTTTTTCTTCGTCAAACCAGGGCTTCGCTTGCGATGAAAAGACGGAATCGAATGTAGTGTTTGTGGTTAACGCATGCCTTAACAATATCGCGAGATCCGATGCCGTTGTGCGCTGCTTTTCATTGTATGTGCCGGTGGGGTTTGCAAAAACGGTATTTTTCATGTTTAATGATGAAGCATAGTCATTCATCATTTTCACAAAACCGTCGACAGTTTCCCCGACAGCTTCAGCAAGAGCAATCGTTGCGTCATTTGCGTTATTGAGCATGGATGCGTAAATTAAGCTTTCTGCCTGGTATTTCTCACCTACCGTCAGCCCCAGCAGAGCGCCTTCGGCGTTTACAGCCTCTTTGCTTGCGGTGACCATTGTATTTGCGCCTAATTTCTCTGTGGCAATTAAAGCTGTCATCAGCTTTGAAGCCGCAGCGATGTGCAGTGGCTCATCCGGGTTTTTCGAATAAAGAACCTGACCTCTTCTTAGTTCAAGCATCAAAGCCGAAGCAGCGTCAATCACTGGTTCTGAATTAAGGGCAGAAGCCGGCAGCGAAAGAAACAATATAAACGCTAATGAAATTGCAGCAGTACATCTTTTTGTCATAAATGCCTCCGAAACAAATATGGACTTTTGCCGCATGTTATATCAATATAATACCATATTCCCCGGAAAAACGGATTCCAAAATCTATTCTAAAAATTCCGAAAATATATGCACTTTATATAAGATATTGCATATACCCTTAG
>DATCLI010000142.1:0-3720 GCA_036563955.1 Clostridia bacterium
TTCAAAAAGAATATCAACGCCATTTTCGCGGGCAATCTTAAATAATTCCCGTCCGCGGGTAGCAATAAGGGCTTTGTTTGCTGTAACTACGTGTTTGCGGTTCTGAAGCGCTCTTTTTATGAAACTGAACGCAGGATCATATCCACCAATTGTCTCGACAACAATGTTGATTTCAGGATCATCCAATACATCATATACGTTATCTGTACATTTTACATTTGATAAATCAAGATCACGATCCTTATTCCAGTCAAGCTCGGCAATTGTTTTAAGATGGAAAGTTAGTGTTGAGCGTGTTTTTAACAAAGCCTGCTGCTGCAGCATAATACGGGCAACACCGCTTCCAACCGTACCTAAACCAATTATTCCTATATTAACCCTTTGACCGTTCATTATATTATCCTTCTCTCCCGCAGTTTTTTAATAAAGACTTCTATACTTATATATGGCATTTGCGATGTTATATACTTTTAGCATTTTGCGATGTTATATACCTTGAGTACCGCTGTACAATATATTGCCGGTATGCATTAAAGCTTGTCACTATATATTGTACAGCAGATATTTATTAAGGTTACATCGCAAAAGCCTTATATTGTACAGCGGATTTTTATTAAGGTTACATCGCAAAAGCCTTTGTATTCTCCTTGAGAATTTATCGGCCTGCTGATATAATGATTCTACCATAACGGTAAATTTATTATTCAAAGATTTACTTTTTTGGAGGAGAATTATGACAAACCGTGCATCACTCCCGGTTCGGGATACAATAATAAAGCTTCTGCCGTATATTCTGTTTTTTTGTGTTTTCGTAATCTGGGCAATCATATTAAGAAATGAATTCCTGTATGTTCTTGTGTGGTGGGCGGTATTGCTGTTTATCGGTCTTATGTATTACCCGCTGTCAAATTTATTATTTTCTTCCTTTACGGACAGGGGTTTTATTTTATCAAAAGCGATTGGGCTTGCCATAAGCTCATATATATTGTGGGTTCTGTCGTTTATGAAAGTTTTGCCTGTAAGCCGTCTTGCCTGCTTCGGCGCCGCGGCTGTTCCCGGTGTTTTATTGTATATTTATGCGTTAAGCGGCAGGCAAAGAGCGAAAGCTTTGCTGCCGGATAACGACGCACTGCATTGGATTTTCACGGGAGAAAGCCTTTTTCTGTTTTCACTGAGCTTCTGGACTTATTTAAGGGGTTTCAATCCGAGAATTGAAGGATTGGAAAAGTTTATGGACTATGGTTTTTTAAACAGCATACTCCGATCCGGATATGTTCCTCCAAAGGATATGTGGTTCGCTGGCGGTAATATAAACTATTATTATTTCGGGCACTATGTTTCGGCATTTTTAACGAGGCTTAGCGGTTTAGAGACGGAAATAGCCTATAATATAATGATGGCGGCACTGTTTGCTTTTTGTATGGCTTTATGCTTTGTTATAACGTCAAATCTGTTAAAAGGCTTCGGAATGGAAAAGAAATCACAAATAACAATCGGAGGCCTTATATCCGCATTATTGGTATCCCTCGGCGGGAATCTACATTCGTTCTTTTACGGCTTCCTGTCAAAATTCAGTGCAGAGGGTGACAAATACTGGTTCCCCGATGCTACAAGGTATATAGGTTATAATCCCGAAACAAGGGACAAGACAATACATGAATTCCCGGTATACTCGTTTGTTGTTTCCGATCTGCATGCGCATGTGATAAATGTGATTTTCGTCCTGTCACTGCTTGCTCTGCTTATCGCTGTTTTCAGAAAGCTTAAAAAAAGAACGTCGGGAAACCCTGACGGGCTGAATATTCTTTCCGAAGCTTTTATACCCGAACTGCTGCTTCTCGGACTGCTGACAGGAATCTACCAGATGTCAAATTATTGGGATTACCCGATTTATCTGACCGTAACGATTTTTACTCTTTTTTGCGCCGGAATACGGCAGTATGGTTATGATAAAAAAATGGCAGTCATTTCACTTATCAGGTTTTTTATTGTGCTCGTGTCTTCTGTGATTTTCGCAGTACCGTTTAATATGACTTTCGAAAAAATGACGGGAGGAATACGTCTTGCGGCAGACAGAACGCTGCCTCATCAGTTCCTTGTCCTTTGGGGATACCAGCTTACGCTTGCGGTAATTTTCTTTATTTATATATTATATACCGAGCAGAATATCAAATTGAAGCGGGAGAGCGGAAAAGAAAGGCTCAAAGCCCGTTCCCGGATGACATTGATGGCAAGAATACAAAATGTGCTTGAAAATAATCCGATTGAGGATGTATTCGCGGTAATTCTCTGTGTTTCTGCGATAGGGCTTTTAATTATTCCTGAAATTGTATATGTAAAAGACATATATTCAGCGGAACACAAAAGAGCAAATACGATGTTTAAGCTTACCTACCAGGCTTTTATTATGTTTGGCCTCGCCGCGGGTTATATATTCATCAGAATACGCCGGTATGCGCGAAGGAACTGGAAGATAACGGCGGCGAAAATAACAGCGTTTATCATGATTTCGCTTCCTATGATATATCCGTTTTATGCTATCCCGAGCTGGTACAGGCATCTTAATCCTGATAGGTATGAAGGGCTTGACGGAATGGCATTTATGAAAAAAGAACATCCCGGCGATTATGACCTTGTAATGTGGCTGCGTGAAAATGTGCAGGGTCAGCCTTCTATACTGGAAGCGAACGGGGACAGCTATTCATATTACGGAAGAATTTCAATGGCAACGGGACTGCCGACAATACAGGGATGGTATGTTCACGAATGGCTGTGGAGGGATGACTATAATATCGTGAACGAAAGAGTTGAAGAGGTTAAAACGGTTTATGAGTCCGATGATATTGATATGACCAGGCAAATACTTGAAAAGTACCAAATAAAGTATATAGTAATCGGTCAGCCCGAACGTGATTCATTTTCGGAGCTTAACGAGGAGAAACTTATGTCGCTTGGAAATGTTGTTTTTGAAAGGCCTGAAGTAATGCTGATTGAAATCAAATAGCGGCTTTAAATAATATACCTGGATAAGCAAACAGGGAAATAAGGGGAGAAAAAAAGCACATCTTGATATGTACCTATGCAATAATGACATTTTCTAATGTGCTTTTATAAATCATATAAACTCATATAAACTTAAACAACATCTATTATTAAAAGGAGGAACAAAATGAAAAAAAGTCAATGAATGTTGTTACAATAAAAGTATAGCACAACATTGATAAATTTACCATTAAGAGAAGATTAAACTTATGAACAATTCATGAACAAAGTTACATTTATAATACACAAAAATTGCCACTGCTTTACATATCTCGACATATGGATCATATAACTATTGTACAATAGTTCATAAAGTATTTGAACACTATTCCCGCGGGTCCTGCTTCGGGTATTTTGTTTCCTTGGGCGACAAAGCGCTTACCGACAACACGCTTTGGATCATGATTATTATTGCAGAGAGGTCTCCATATCCCGGGTCGCTCATTAACCCGCTCCAAAGTTGCCTGTTTGCAGCAGGGCGTTGCAGCATGTCGCCCGGCGTCACCAAAAATACCCGAATCACCCGCTGTGTCTTTGATATGAATTAATGTGATGCTTGCTAAGAACTACTATTATATAATAGTTAAAACCAACTGCTTCTAATAGCCATATATTCAATAAGTACAGGCAAATTAATTTTGATTTTTTAAATGAATTATATTATTATAAGTATAATCA
>DATCLI010000143.1:0-5598 GCA_036563955.1 Clostridia bacterium
GTACAATATATTGCTGGTACGCATTAAAGTTTGTCATTATATATTGTACAGCTGATTTTTATTAAGGTTACATCGCAAAAGCCTTACTTTGAGTTCCGCTGTAAAATATATTGCTGGTACGCATTAAAGCTTGTCACTATATATTGTACAGCGGATTCCTATTAAGGTTACATCGCAAAAGCTTTAGAATCAGGTTTGAATTATTACTTATAAATAATTCAAGTCTGGTCTCATCAATCCTGCTTAGTTATATGATAAAATAGTTTCAGAAAGCATTCGTCATATGATTTCCAGCGGACGAACAATATGATCAGGCAACCGAGGATGTGATCATAAAACATGAGTTTAAGGTTTATATACGGCAGGGCGGGCAGCGGCAAAACCCGTTTTTGCCTTAACGAAATTAAATCAAGGATAAATGACGGAACAACGCGGCCCCTCCTTCTTTTAGTACCGGAGCAGTTTACATATCAAACTGAAAAAGACCTGATTAAAGTGCTTGGTATGGGCGGGATACTGAAGACAGAAGTATTAAGCTTTCGCCGTCTCGCTTTCAGGATATTCAACGAAACAGGCGGCATTACGTATCCGCATGTGCATCCTGCGGGTAAGAATATGATCCTTTACAGAATCCTTGACAAACTGCGGCAGAACCTTAATGTGTTTGCCGGTTCCACCGAACGTCAGGGCTTTGTTAATACACTGTCAAATCTGATTACGGAATTCAAACGATACAATGTAACACCCGATGCGCTGTTGAACGTTTGCGGCAGGTTTGACGACAAAAACCCTTTAAAAAATAAACTTTCCGAAATCGCCGTTGTATATGATCTGTTTAATGCGACGATAATGCAAAGATACAAAGACCCAGATGACGATCTGACGGCTGCGGCGAAAAGTATTGCCCGCTGTAATATTTATAACGGCGCGGAGATATGGATTGACGGGTTTTCCGGGTTTACGCCGCAGGAATACGCCGTTATTGAACAGCTTATGTTAAAAGCGGAAAGGGTGAACATAAGTTTTTGCACCGATTGCCTTGCCGACGATGGGGTTTTCGATCAAACAGGTGTATTTTCTCCAATAAAGGCTTCATATGCGAAGCTGGTAAAAATATCAAGGCAAAACGGCATTGCCATTGAGCCAGCTGCTGCTTTACGGCAGGTATATCGTTTTACTTCAGGCAGCGAGCTTTCTCATCTTGAACGTTACCTGTATGCTTACCCATATAAGCAGTACGAAGGCAAAACACGGAATTTGTCGCTGTTTTCTTCGGTTAACATGTATTCGGAAATAGAAGAATGCGCGAGGGATATCGTACGGCTTTGCAGGGATCACGGAATACGTTTTAAGGATATTGCAGTGATTACCGGAAACCTTTCGGGCTATGAGAAAATGATAGAGGTTGTTTTCTCTGAATACGGCATTCCGTGTTTCATCGACAGAAAAGTTGATATAGCCAATCACCCCCTTGTACGCATGATTTTATCAATGCTTGATATTTTTATTGAAAACTGGTCATACGAATCTGTTTTCAGCTACCTGAAAACCGGTTTGACAGGTATTGACCCGGCTGGAATCGACAGGCTTGAAAATTATGTTCTTGCCTGCGGGATTAGGGGTAAGCGCTGGATTGACGATAACAGATGGAATATGATACCGGATTTGATTCCGGATGAAACAGGTATTGAGTCCGAAAGTGAGATGCTTGAAGATGTAAATAAAACAAGAGATATGGTTGTAAACCCGCTTAAGGAATTCAGATGGAAAACAAAAGGCAGGAGGAAAGCCTCCGAATTTTGTTCATGCCTGTATGATTTTTTATGCGGTCTTGGAGTTCCGGAAAGAATTGAGCAAAGCATTGAAAAATTCAGAAATGATGGGGATTTAAATACTGCAAACGAATATTCCCAGGTATGGAATATTGTAATGGAAGTCCTGGATCAGACGGTGGAAGTGATGGGAGATGAAACCTTTGGAGTTGAAAGGTTTGCATCTATGCTCAAAATCGGGTTTGACCAATACAGGATTGGTTTGATTCCGCCTTCCCTTGATCAGGTTCTTGTCGGAAGCATAGAACGATCAAGAAGCCACGAAATTAAAGCATTATACATACTTGGCGCAAATGACGGGATCTTCCCTCCTTTAGCGATAACGGAGGGTGTTCTTTCCGATCATGACAGGAATATGCTTAACAATGCCGGAATTGAGCTTGCCGGTGATTCAAGAAAACGTGCTTTTGAGGGGCAGTACATGATATACAGGACATTGACGTCTTCCCGGGAATATGTCAGGATTAGCTGGCCTGTTGCGGATAATGAAGGCAGGGCGCTGCGTCCGTCAATTATCATATCACGGCTTAAAAAGTTGTTTCCGGATATTACCGAAACGAGCAATGTTATTCCGGAAACGGCGGCTGATGAAATGAAGCTTTTGGCAGGCAGGCTTCCCGCGTTCAGGCAAATGGTTGCAATGCTGCGCCAAAAGGCGGACGGAAAGAACATAAACCCGATTTGGCCGGAAGCATACCGATGGTTTTTCGCCGACAAAAATTTCAGGGACAAGTGCCTTGCTGCGAGGGCAGCTTTTCAATATAGAAACACAGCGCAGCCTGTAAGCCGCGACAGAATTGGAGCGCTTTACGGCGAGCGGCTGAATTCGAGTGTATCAAGGCTTGAAAAATACTCTTCATGCCCTTTTGCATTTTTTGTTCAATACGGACTCGATGTGAGAGAAAGAAAAGTATATGCTCTGCGGCCGCCTGATATAGGTACGTTTATGCATTCCGTAATTGAGAAATATTCAAGGCTGCTTTCCGAAAGTGATATATCCTGGAGGGATTTTGACTTTGACTGGTGTACCGGCAGGGTTTCCGAAATTGTTGAACAGATGCTTCGTGAAATGAGGGGATCGGGGATTGCCGGTTCAAAAAGGTATGCGGCGCTTGCTTCAAGGCTTAAGCGCGTCGTATCGAGAGCTGTCTGGATTATAGCGAAACATATTCGCTGCGGCGGTTTCAACCCCGTGGAATATGAGGTCTTTTTTGGAGAAAACGGTAAATATCCGCCGATTATAATCGAACTCGATTCGGGCGAAAAAGTCTGCCTGACCGGCAGGATAGACAGAATAGATGCTTTTGAGTCGGGAAAAAATGCATACATAAGGATTGTTGATTATAAATCGGGCAGTAAAGAATTTAAGCTGTCCGATGTGTTTTACGGCCTTCAGATTCAATTGATAACGTATCTTGACGCGATCTGGGAAAGCGATAAGTCTTATTTGCCCGGCGGCATGCTGTATTTTAAAATTGATGATCCGATTATAAAACGAAACGGTAAAATGACGCCGGGGGATATTGAGAAAGCAATTATGAAGCAGTTGAAAATGAAGGGGCTTCTTCTTGCTGATGTAAAGCTTATAAAGGAAATGGATCGAACAATGGAAGGCAGTTCAGCAATAATACCGGCTTCGATAAGCAAAGAGGGCACTCTCGGAAGGAATACGTCGGCCGCCACGATAGAGCAGTTCATTTCGCTCCGAAAACATGTGAAAAAGCTTTTAAAGGATATATGTGGTGAAATAATGAAAGGAAATGTTTCAATTAAACCCTACAAAAAAAAGAAAGATACCTCATGCAAATACTGCGGCTTTTTACCTGTATGCCAGTTTGATAATACCTTGGAAGAAAATTCTTTCAGGTTCCTTCATGATATCGATTCAAAAAGCGTATGGGGTATTATTGAACAGGGAAGCCATAAGTAAACTTAATTGAGCTTCAAGACTAATTACAGCCGTCAGGTGAAATTTTTCGCATCATATAAAGCGGCGTAAAATTATATTAAGGGGATTTATTAATGAGCAGCGGCAGAAATTGGACAAAAGAGCAAAAGGAAGCGATAACCGGGCAGGGCTGCGGCATGCTGGTTTCGGCGGCAGCGGGAGCGGGGAAGACAGCGGTTCTTGTCGAAAGGGTCATCCAAAAAATCACGGATGCGAATAACCCTGTTGATATAGACAGGCTGCTTGTAATGACTTTCACAAATGCGGCTGCCTCCGAAATGAGGGAAAGGATTGCCGATGCTATCGCTGAAAGGCTTGAGTCAGAACCGGGTTCTCAAAAAATCCTGCGGCAGCTGACACTGCTTGATAATGCGACTATTACCACGATCCACTCTTTTTGCCTTGAAGTTATACGCTCAAATTTCCAGCTTATCGGCATTGATCCAAACTTCAGGGTTGCCGATGAAACGGAAAGCCGGCTAATAAAACTTGAAGCGCTTAATGACGTATTCGAGGAACAATATGAGTTTGAGAATCCCGATTTTTACGAACTGCTCGAATATTATGGCGGGAACAGGGATGACCAGGCTCTTCAGGATTTGGTTTTAAACCTGCATGATTATGTCCGAAGCATCCCATGGCCTGAAGAGTGGCTGAACAGGATGTGCGATATGCTGAATATTCCGGACGGAACTGATTTTTCGCTAACGCCTTGGGGAAAAGTAATTGTTCATACGGTAAAGCTTGAACTTGAGGGTATTACGAGGATGATTCGCCGGGCACTCGATCTTATCAGCATCGATTCCATGCAGGATGGAAATCGTGGTGAAATCACATCCGGCTCTGGTCTGGAAAAATATTATGATATATACATCGAGGACTATAAAAATATATCTTCAATCCTCGATTATTTGAATAAAAACCATGATGCAAAATGGGACGACGTTTATAATTTGCTTAAGGGAATTTCATTCAAGGCGCTGCCCCGCATCGGTAAGGATGCCGACAGCGGAAAACAGGGAACAGTAAAGAAAATAAGGAATGATGTGAAGGCAGGAATAAAAAAACTGCGCGAGAACGTAATTGCATCCGTATCGGACGAAATTGCCGCCGATCTTAAAACAGTATATCCAAAAATAAAAACGCTTTGCAGCCTTGTAAACATGCTTTCGGAAAAATACGCGCAGAAAAAGATGCGCAGGACATTGGTTGATTTTAACGACCTCGAGCATTTCTGCCTTGAAATCCTGTCCGTAAAAACCGCAGGCGGCCCGCTGGAACCGTCCGAAGCGGCGCTGAGCTACAGGGAGAAGTTTTCAGAAATACTTGTCGATGAATACCAGGACAGCAATCTTGTTCAGGAAATTATCATCAATATGATATCGGGAAAAGACGCGGAAGAACCGAACGTATTTATGGTAGGGGACGTAAAGCAGAGCATTTACCGCTTCAGGAACGCAAGGCCGGAACTTTTTCTTCAAAAATACAATACTTATTCGATAAATAAAGGCAGCCCTTTCAGAAAAATACTTCTTTATAAGAATTTCAGAAGCCGCACCGGGGTGCTCGATGCGATAAACTTTATATTCAAACAGATAATGTCGGTGGAAGCAGGTGAAATCGATTATACGGATACCGAGCGTTTGAATGCCGGCGCGGTATTCCCGGAATGCGAAGACAAAGAGCTTACGCCAGGCGGTAAAACCGAGCTTCACCTGCTTCTCGGCGACAGCGACGGCGATACTGATGATGACGGCGAAAATGAAACGGAGGAAGAAAAGAAGGATAAAGACGACGAGCCGGCGGATGAAGAGGTAC
>DATCLI010000144.1:0-3461 GCA_036563955.1 Clostridia bacterium
ACACGCAATTATTCTGCAGTAGAATTATCACATCCGGATTAATAAAGCTTCTCCCTCCTGAACCGAAAAGGGCCCCAAGGAAAACGAACAATCGCGCCGTATCAGTAAAATAGAAAAATGACCACCCGACTAAAAGTACAAAAACAAAGTAAACCCTTGAAAACATGCTTGAAATACGTTCCAGAAAACTTCTCAGCAGTTTCTTTTCTATTACAATGAACAGAAAATTAAACAGCCCCCAGAGAATGAAATTCCAACTGGAGCCATGCCACAGCCCTGTCAGAAGCCAAACCACGAGGAGGTTACGGATAAGGTGCTTCCTGTTCCCTCCAAGAGGTATGTACACATAATCCCTGAAAAAGGTACCGAGGGAAATATGCCATCGTCTCCAGAATTCTGTCAGCGATTTTGAAATATATGGGTAATTGAAATTCTCCATATAGGTAAATCCGAACATTTTTCCAAGCCCTACAGCCATATCCGAATAACCGGAAAAGTCAAAATATATCTGGAAGGCGAACAGGATAATTCCAAGCCAGGCTCCGGCAACAGACAGTCTGGATAAGTCTCCGTCCAGAAACGTTCCGGCAATTTCCGCCGCTGTATTGCTTAAAATAACCTTTTTAGCAAGCCCGATGATAAACCGGCGCACACCGTCTCTTAAACCCTCAGGTGTTTCCTGCCGATAATCAATCTCCTCTGCGATATCCCCGTAACGGATAATAGGACCGGCGACCAGATGATGGAAAAGCGAAATGTACAGCAGGAATTTACAAGCGGATTTTTGTGCCGGTACTTTACCCCTGTATATGTCCACAACATAAGAAATGGCTTTAAAGGTATAAAAAGATATACCAACCGGAAGATAAATATCCGGCGCCCGGATCGTCAATCCTGAAATCTGGCTCAGGTTTTCAAGCAGAAAGCCCGTATATTTAAAGAAAAACAGCACAAGAATATTAAGGCTGACCGCCAGAATCAACTTTACTTTTTTCTTATTCCGGGCATTTGATTTTTCAATCGATATTCCGCTGAAATAGTTGAATAAACTGCAGATCAGAAGAAGAACGACATATCGCGGTTCCCCCCATGCATAAAAAACAAGGGAGGCTGCAATTAACAGACCGTTGCGCCAGCGCCTGCTCTTTAATATGTAATAAAGAAGTATCGTAATAGGCAGGAATATACACAGGAATATCAAACCGGAAAATATCAATTTGGTCACTCCATATCAAAAAAACAGGCCCTTCCGCTGTAAACGGCGAGACCTCGATGGTATTTCAGCTACCTCTGAGAACTATTATAAACCATAATAAATACCATAGTAAAGCAAAGGGATTTTTTACCTCTTTATTTCCGTCTTTGTATGTTTTCTGTTCATAGGTAGAATAATTTTATACATAACAGAAGCAGGAACTTTTATTGTTAGGCTTTTGCGATGTAACCTTAATAAAAATCCGCCGTACAATATATAATGACAAGCTTTAATGCATACCAGCAATATATTGTACAGCGGAACTCAAAGTATATAACATCGCAAATGCCATAAAGTATATGACATCGCAAATGCTATATTGTATAATAGTCTAAAAAGCATAATTTCGTTATAGTACCAACAGGGTAACATATGTTAGTATCGTTTTTAATATAGTAAGAAGGGTATAAATAATGATATATTTGCAGGAAGCCTTTTCCCACCGCTTTTTTTGTTTGAAATACTTTTGCCGCACTATTTTACAGGGATAAAAGGAAGCGGCGGATTAGCGGAAAGGAAATCGTAAATGGATTATTTCATCACATTCCTGGAGGGAATTGTCACTTTTATTTCGCCGTGCCTGCTGCCTATGCTGCCGGTATACGTTTCATATTTTGCCGCTCAGGACAACGGGGAGAATAAAAGCAGGACGTTTGTCAACGCTATTGGTTTTGTTATGGGATTTACGGCTGTTTTTACAGCCATGGGCGCTTTTGCCGGAACCATCGGAAGATTTTTAAGAGAATACCGGCTGCTTGTCAACCTGGTTACCGGTGCGGTCGTCATTCTCTTTGGTTTAAACTTTATGGGAGTAGTAAAACTGCCGCTTATAAACACGACCCGCCGCATGAAAATAAATACCGCCAAAACAGGCTTTTTTTCTTCCGCTCTGTTTGGTATCATATTCTCTATTGGATGGACACCCTGTGTCGGAGTCTTTTTGGGTTCGGCTCTTATGCTTGCTGCACACAGCGGTGAAAGTCTGAAAGGTATTCTGATGCTTCTTTGCTTTTCACTCGGTTTGGGAATCCCTTTTTTGGCAAGCGCCGTTTTAATTGGAAAACTCAAAGCGGCTTTTGATTTTATTAAGAAAAATTACCGGATAATAAACCTGGTATCGGGCGGATTGCTTGTCATTATTGGAATACTGATGGCAACAGGGTTAATGGGGCGGTATTTGTCAATTCTTGCAGGATGACGGGAGGAAAACTATGAATTCAAAAACTAAAACAATTTTATTTCTTGTTATATTTCTTTTATTCTTAGGCGGCGCGTATTTTCTATACACCGGTTTATTGAATAAAAATCAGCCGGACACCATTATCACACCGCCGCAGGATACGGCACAGCAAAACGGTGACGCACAACCTGATGAGAATGGCGGCAATGGCATAACAAATGATTCCGCAGACGAAGCCGAACAGCCTGAAGAAAAACTGAAAGCATTCGACTTCACCGTTTATGACAGGGAGGGAAGCAAGGTAAATTTATCCGATTTTTACGGAAAGCCGATTATAATTAATTTCTGGGCAACCTGGTGTCCCTACTGCGTCGAAGAAATGCCTTTATTTGAAGAGAAATACAAGGAATACGGAGATAAAGTGAATTTTCTTATGATTGATGCTGCAGACGGGCAAACAGAAACTAAGGAAAAAGGAGAAAAATTTATTGAAGACGGCGGATTTACCTTCCCTGTGTATTTTGATACCGACGGAGATGCATCTTACACATACCAGGCATATTCTCTGCCCACCTCTGTCTTCATTGACGCTGACGGTCATATTATTGCATACCAGCCCGGAATGCTTACTCCTGAGATGCTGCAAAAAGGAATTGATTTGATCCTGGGAACCGCTGCAGATATTGTTCCTCATAATTGAAGCACTCCTGATGCCTTTTTGTTCTGAATACGGTACTCCCTTGGAGACATCCCGGTGGCTTCTCTGAACACACGAAAGAAATATTTGGAATTATCGAATCCGACCTCTTTTGATATTACATCCACCTTTTTGTTCGTAGTTTTCAATAGTTCTTTCGCTTTTTCCATTCGCTTTTCATTTATAAATTCAGAAAAATTCATATTCATGTTTTGTTTGAAAAGCCTGGATATGTATGAGCTGTTATAATTAACATAATCGGAAATCCGTGTCAACGTAAGAGGCTCGGACAAATGATTATTAATATAATGAGTAATGGTAACCATTAA
>DATCLI010000145.1:0-17590 GCA_036563955.1 Clostridia bacterium
GTATACGGGCATAATAGAAGAACACGAACAGGTCCGAAAAGCCGCCGGGCTTTTCGATGTGTCGCATATGGGCGAGATACTCGTAACAGGCCCTGATGCGGCAGCTTATATTCAAAAACTCATTACGAACGATATTGAATCCGCAAAAGACGGGCAGATCGTTTACTCCCCAATGTGCTATCCTGCGGGAGGCACGGTCGATGACTTGCTTGTTTACAAATTTTCCCGCGAAATGTATCTTTTAATTGTAAACGCAAACAATACGAACAAGGATTATGAATGGATGCTTGAAAACCTTGAAGGCAGGGCAGAGGTGAAAAATGTATCGGATGACTATGCGCAGCTTGCGATACAGGGTCCGAAAGCGCAGGAAATATTGCAGAAAATAGCATCCTGTCCGCTTCGTGAATTAAAATTTTTCAGGTTTACCGAGTGCGTTCTGCTGGATGGGATAAAGGTGATTGTTTCACGAACCGGGTATACGGGCGAGGATGGGTTCGAAATATATACCTCGCCTGAAAACGCGGTTTTGTTATGGGATAAATTACTGGAAGCGGGAGCGGGTAACGGCCTGGTTCCGGTAGGGCTCGGCGCAAGGGACACGCTGCGCCTTGAAGCATCTCTACCTTTATACGGCAATGAGCTCGACAGCGATATAACCCCGCTTGAAGCCGGGCTTGAAAGGTTTGTAAAGCTTAATAAGGAAGGATTTATCGGCCGCGAAGCTCTGATGAATCAGTATCATAGCGGGGTTAAAAGGAAACTTGCGGGCTTTGAGATGCTCGAAAAAGGAATCCCAAGAAGCCGGTATCCGGTGCAGAAAGACGGAAAAAATATCGGGCATGTTACATCCGGAAGTTTTTCGCCGAGTCTAAAAAAAAGCATTGGCCTGGCACTGATAGAATCCGCTTATGCCGAAGAGGGCGCCGAACTGGATATTCTTATCCGAGGCAGACCTGTCCGGGCGGTTTGTGTTCCTGTGCCTTTTTGCTTTAAAAAATATAAAAAATAATTAGCAGTTTGTATAGAAAAGGAAGGGTATTTATGAACGATTTTGAAATCAAAAAGTATTCAAGGGAGCATGAATGGATTGGCGTAGAAGGGAATAAAGCTTATATCGGCATTACCGCATATGCGGCGGATTCTCTTGGTGAAATCGTATACGTAGAACTCCCTGAACCGGGAAGCGAATTGAATGCCGGAGATGTTTTAGGTGTTGTTGAATCCGTTAAGGCCGCCTCCGACGTGTATTCCCCGATATCCGGAAAGGTAGTCGAAATAAACGAAGAGCTTTCCGACAGTCCCGAAAAAATCAACGAAGAACCTGAAGGCTGCTGGATAGCTGTGTTGGAAATAAGTGATCCCGAACAGATAGATGAACTTATGGATGAAATGGAATACGAAAAATTCTGCGCCGGGGAGGAATAAAATGTCAAAATATATTCCGAATACCGACGGGCAAAAACAGGAAATGCTTTCTGAGATCGGCGCCGCGGGAATAGATGATCTGTTTTGCGACATACCTGAGAAAATCCGTTTAAAAAGAACTCTTAATCTTCCAACGTCATTATCCGATATTGAATTGGCAAAACATATGCAAATGCTTTCAGATAAAAACTCGGATACCGATCATTACACATGCTTTATCGGCGCGGGAGCTTATGATCACTATATTCCGGCAATAATTGATCAGCTCGTATCGCGCCAGGAGTTCTATACCGCATATACTCCGTACCAGCCGGAAATCAGCCAGGGGACGCTGCAGGCCATTTTTGAATACCAGTCGATGATCTGTCTTTTAACGGGAATGGATGTTGCGAACGCATCCCTGTACGACGGCGCATCTGCGGTCGCGGAGGCGGTACTGCTCGCATGCAGGGCAACCGGAAGGACATACGTTTTAGCGGCAAAAACACTGCACCCCGAAAGCCGTGAAGTTTTAAGGACGTATACGAAATTTTGCGGCATAACCGTTGAGGAATACGGATTCATGGACGGCGCCGCGGACTTATCCGACCTGGAAGCGCGGCTAAGTCCCGATACGGCTGCGGTTGTATTACAAAACCTTAATTTCTTCGGCATTATTGAAGATATAAAAGAAATTGCCGAACTTGTCCATAAAAACAAGTCTTTACTTATTATAAGCTGTGATCCGATTTCGCTCGCATTGCTGAAACCACCCGGTGAGCTCGGCGCCGATATTGTAATCGGGGAAGGCCAGTCCCTTGGAAATTCGTTAAGCTTCGGCGGACCATATCTTGGTTTCTTTGCCGCTTCCAAACAGTTAATGCGGAGAATCCCCGGAAGGATAGTCGGTGAAACGGTCGATTCATCAGGCAGGCGCGGTTTCGTTCTAACGCTGCAAACGAGGGAGCAGCATATCAGAAGAGAAAAGGCAACGTCGAACATATGCACGAACCACGCATTGAATGCTCTGGCTGCGACAATATACCTTACGGTAATGGGTAAAAACGGCCTCCGGGAAGCAGCGGAGCTGTGTGCGCAGAAAGCGCATTACGCATACTCGCGGCTCATAGAAACGGGTAAGTTCTCACCGGTTTTTACCTCTCCGTTTTTCAAGGAATTTGCCGTGAAATACGGCGGGGATGTGCATGAGCTTTCCGCACGGCTTTTGGAGCAGAAAATCCTTGCCGGTTATATCGTGGAAAATGATTATAAGGACATGGATAATGTATTGCTTGTCGCGATAACCGAAAATAGGACAAAGCACGAGATTGACACTCTTGTGGAAAGGGCGGTGTTTGCATAATGAAAAATGAGACTCTGACCATTTTTGAAAAAAGCCGGCCTGGAAGAAAGGCTTATTCACTGCCTAAGTGCGATGTTCCTGAGACACCGCTTTCCGAGTTGATTCCGGATCATCTTCTGCGTGACGTCCCGCCTGAACTGCCGGAAGTGAGCGAAGTGGACGCAGCCCGGCATTATACCGGGCTTTCAAAACGGAATTACGGTGTTGATTCGGGTTTTTACCCGCTCGGCTCGTGCACGATGAAGTATAATCCGAAAATAAACGAAGAAGTAGCGAGGATGAAAGGATTTACGCAAATCCATCCTTATCAGCCTGAGGAGTCGGTTCAGGGATGCCTTGAAGTCATGTATAAAACAGGAGAAATGCTTGCCGAAATAACCGGAATGGATAAGTTTTCGCTTCAGCCTTCCGCCGGGGCGCACGGAGAACTCTGCGGGCTTATGATAATGAAAGCCTGGCATCAAAGCAGAAATGATACGGCAAGAAAAAAGATAATAATACCGGACTCGGCGCACGGCACAAACCCGGCTTCTGCGGCTGTGGCGGGATTTGACGTGGTTGAAGTGAAATCCGATGAAAACGGCTGGATAGATTTAAAATCGCTGCGTGAGACAATGACCGAAGAAGTCGCGGGGCTCATGCTCACGAACCCGAATACACTCGGCCTGTTTGACGGCAATATACTTGAGATTGCCGATATCGTCCATGAAAAGGGCGGTCTGTTATACTACGACGGAGCTAATATGAATGCGATTATGGGCATAACAAGGCCGGGGGATATGGGTTTTGATATAGTGCATCTGAACCTTCATAAGACATTCAGCACGCCCCACGGCGGAGGAGGGCCGGGTTCCGGTCCCGTGGGAGTTGTTAAAAAGCTTGCTCCGTTTCTTCCGAGACCTGTTGTTGAATATTCCGGTAAATCCTATTACCTCGATTACGACCGTCCTCTTTCAATAGGAAGGGTCAAATCTTTCTACGGCAATTTTTCTGTGGTTTTAAAAGCTTACGCGTATATGCTTTCAATGGGTCCGGAAGGGCTGAGACAGGCGTCGGAAACGGCAGTGCTTAACGCAAATTATATTCTTAATAAGCTGAAAGATGACTATTTGCTGCCTTATGACCGCACCTGCATGCATGAGGTTGTTTTTTCCGCGCTGAAACAGAAAGAATACGGCGTTTCAGCGCTGGATATCGCAAAACGTCTGCTCGATTATGGGTATCATCCGCCGACCGTATATTTTCCGTTGATTGTTAAGGAAGCGTTAATGATTGAACCGACCGAAACGGAAAGCAAGGAAACCCTTGACCGGTTTATTTCGGTAATGAAGCAGATTGCAAAAGAAGCGGAAACAAACGCCGAATATTTGAAATCGGCGCCGTACAATACTGTCGTTTCAAGGCTTGATGAAGTAAGGGCGGCAAGAAATCCGGTATTGAATGAAATGTCCCGGACAAAGGAATAAATTTGGTGCTATAAAGCCTGTGCGGCTTCCTTGAGGCTTTGGAATACATAATCGGGCTTTATTTCCGAGTTTATTAAGTCCCCGGCTTTTGTTTCGCCGGATAATACAAGCATACCGGCTGCGCCGTGGTTATAAGCCGTTGCGATATCGGTATACAGCCTGTCGCCTGCAAATACTATGTCGCTTATATCCAATCCGGTTTTGTCAAGGATAAAATCAACCGTTTCCCTGTAGGGCTTGCCGAGATATTTTGGTTTTACACCCGTCGAAGCGGTGATAAAAGCGCACATTGCCCCGCAGTCGGGAATAAACCCGTCCTCTGTGGGACAGTTCAGATCGGGATGGGAAGCTATAAAGTCACAGCCGTTTCTAATAAGACGGCATGCCTGGTTAAGCTTATCATAATTGATAGTCATGTCAAAAGTTATTACAACGGCATCGGCATCTTCTTTGCTTAAGTTTATTCCGCTTTTTCTGAACTGCTCCTCCACAATCTGCGTCGCAAGAAGAAATATTTTTTTACCTGGGTAAAATTTTTTAAGGAAATTGATTGTCACATCTCCGGATGTGGCGATCTGCTCCTTATTTATTTCGCATCCCATAGATGCGAGCTTTTTTATATAGTAATCAGACGTTCTTGATGAATTGTTCGTAAAGAACATAAAACGCTTTCCCGTCTGCTTCAGCTTATCAATGAATTCCATTGAACCGTCAATTAAGCTGTTGCCAAGATAAAATGTTCCATCCATATCCAAAACGAAAAACTTTTTGTTTTTTAAACATTTTTCGTCTTTCATTTTCTTACCTTTCCGCAGCAAAACAAGCCTTTTGTTTGCCCGCTACTGGAACACTGCCTGTTGCGACTATGTTAACCCCTGTGCCAAGCAAATTCTCCACAATTACATCCCCGGTTTTTACAGGCGCCTGCACACAGCAGCGGTTGATTTCTTTCATGCAATCCAAAATCAATCGCTTTGGAATAGGTTTTTCCGTTTTAACAGGCGCCACCGAAAGATTGCCGTTTTTAACCTTGACCGTGCTTGTTACGGTCCTTACGGGATTTGTACATTCAGCCCGGGCGTATTCAAACCCGCGTTTGCACTGATATCCCCTAATGCTGTTTATAGTATCCCCGTCCAGCGTGACCTCAAGCATGCAGCCGATGGGGCAGTTTATACAAATAAGATTTTTCATTTCCGGCATCTATTGTCCCTCCCCGTTGGTTTTTAGTTCAACTACCAGACCTTCGTCAGCTTTAGTTGCCTGCAGAGCTTGGCTTTTCAATTCAAGAATCTCCATTTCGCCGGGGGTAACCTTTACCTTTTTGCGTTCAACAAGTATATTGTTTCCGCTTCTTACAACCAGCTTTACGTTTTTATATACATCGGCAACCCTGAAAAATATCTTCACCGAGTTTTGTGTTAATGACTTACTCCGTATGATTTGCGGTACGGTATATCGTATGCCGTATCCCGCTTTTACGGCAATTGTTTTTTCCCGATCCGGGACATATGTTCCTGATATATAGTCGGCGGCCGATTCTCCCGCACGTTCGCCTTCATTTGATACGTAGTCAACGAGATCATGCACATGGGCTACATTTCCGCATGCAAATATACCTTCGACGGACGTTTGCATGCGATTATCTACAACAGGACCCGATGTAACGTTGTCGAGTTCTACTCCTGCATCCCTTGACAGCTCGTTTTCGGGTATCAAGCCTACGGAAAGGAGAAGCGTATCGCAGGGCACGAATTCAGCCGTTTCCAAAATCGGTTTTCTGTTTTGGTCAACTTCCGCTACGGTAACCCCTTCAAGCCTTTCTTTACCGTGTATTGCCACAACCGTGTGATTCAATCTCAGAGGGATGTTATAATCATCAAGGCATTGCACGATATTCCGCGTAAGCCCGCTTGAATACGGCAGCAGCTCGCATACCATTTTCACTTCCGCCCCTTCAAGCGTCAGCCTTCTTGCCATTATGAGCCCTATATCTCCCGAGCCGAGTATTACTACCGACTTGCCAGGCATATAACCATAAATATTAACATATTTTTGAGCGGTTCCCGCGGTATATATGCCCGACGGCCTTGCACCAGGTATGTTTAAGGCTCCGCGCGTTCTTTCCCTGCATCCCATTGCAAGAACGATGCTCTTTGCCTTTATTGTAAAACCCCTTCGGTACTGTTCACCGCGGTAACTGTTTTATCACTGCTGATATGCAAAACTGTTGTCTCCAGGCAGTAAGGAATATTCATCCTGTGCACTTTGTCAATAAACCTTGCGGCGTATTCAGGACCAGTGAGTTCTTCTCCAAAATAATGAAGCCCAAAACCGTTGTGAATACATTGATTGAGAATTCCTCCAAGATTGTTTTCCCTCTCGAGAATAAGAACATCCTGAACACCTTTCTCTTTTGCTTTTAAAGCGGCGGCCATTCCGGCCGGTCCTCCGCCTATAACGACTAAATCAACTTTTTTCATAGAAACCCCCATGCAGTGTGCTATTTTGTTTTTCCAAGCAGAAATACTGATTTTCCGCTCGATTTTGTCACTTCTTCAAAAGAAATTCCAAGTTCTTTTGAAAGGATTTCGACAATTCTCGGACTGCAGAACCCTCCCTGGCATCTGCCCATTCCCGCTCTCGTTCTGCGCTTTACGGCGTCGACATTCCTTGCGCCGATCGTGCGGCGAATGCTTGAAACTACGTCAGCTTCGGTTACCTTTTCGCACCGGCAGACAATTCTGCCATGTGCGGGGTCTTTTTTAACTGCTTCATTCCACTGCGCTTCACTCATATTTCGTGAAGGCGTATATTTTTCAATGGACGGGCAAAAATCAGGTTTTTCTTCAAGTATTAATCCGCTTTTCTTAAGAAGATCAGCAACCATTTCACCTATTGCCGGTGCTGATGTTAATCCGGGAGATTCAATACCCGCTGCGTGTATAAGCTTTTCATTTATTGAAGAAGGCCTTATTATGAAATCTCCCGTGGAACCGATTGCTCTAAGTCCGGCAAACGAGGTAATTACCCTTCTTGTGTCCAAAGAAATCACCGACAGCTTCCCAATATTAATAACCTCCGAGAGCCCGCGGGATGTTGTTGCTTTATCGGCTTTGTCCTGAATATCTTCCGCATTCGGGCCTATGAGCAGATTCCCATCGACTGTCGGCGTAACCAATATGCCTTTCCCCTTGGCGGTCGGCAATTGGAAAATTACTCTGTTTACCAATGAACCGTATGTTTTATCAAACAGGACATATTCCCCTTTTCTCGGTTTGATCCTGAAAGAATGGTCACCGGCCATTTCAGCCACGGTGTCCGAGTATAACCCCGCGGCGTTTACAAGATATCGGCATTCAATAGGTCCTTTTGTTGTTTCCAGATGAAATACGGTTCCGTCATAACTTATTCCGGTAAGTTCGCATTCGAGTTTAAGCTCTGCGCCGTTTTCAACCGCATTTTCCATTGCATGAAGCGTCAGTTCATATGGACAGATGATACCAGCGGAAGGAGCATAAAGGGCTGCCACAGCGTTATGTGATATATTCGGCTCGATTTCACGCAGGCGATCCGCGCCGATTATTTCAAGCCCTTCAACACCGTTCTCAATTCCCCTTATTTTTAATTCTTCAAGTTTGGGAAGGTCCTCTTCGCTGAAACATAAGACCAGTGAACCTATCATTTTGAAAGGTACGTCAAGTTCTTCGGATATACGCTTCATCATTTTGTTTCCGCGGACATTTAAAACAGCCTTGAGTGTTCCCGGCACAGCGTCATAACCGGCATGGATAATAGCGCTGTTTGCCTTGCTCGAACCCATTGCGACATCCGGTTCTTTTTCAATAACCAATACCGAAAGACGGTATTTTGAAAGTTCTCTGGCAATAAATGCACCGGTTACACCGGCGCCTGCAACTACAACGTCATACAAAGCAGTATCCTCCTTACATGCAAATAAAAAAGCCACACAAACAAAAACGCAAAGTTTTTGTTTTAATGTGACTCCAAATCTCCACACATTAACAATTAATAAGTATTTACTTTTGCAATACTATAATAGCATGTTACGCAAAATATGACAAGAGGGTTTTACTGATAAGGCTTTTGCGATGTAACCTTAATAAAAATCCGATGTACAATATATAGTGACAGGCTTTAATGCGTGACGGCAATATATTGTACAGCGGAACTCAAAGTATATAACATCGCAAATGCCATACTAATTCAAACGGATTTTAAAAATTCATCAAGATAATACAGGGCGGCTCCGACAGCGGGAGTGTATTGTCCGTAAGAACCCACAATAATTTGATTCCGCTCGATGGGGAATGGGGAAAAATTCGCCGCGCATAAAATATAAGAAATATCATCTTCGGTAAAAAGTGGAGCCAGGTAACCGCTGATAATTATGTACCCATCAATTACAACGCTTAAGTTACGTATAACAAAAGTAAGTTTATCAAGATAATCGGTCCAAATCCGAACGCAGCTTTTTACGCCTTTTCTCAAATTATCGAAAAAGGTTTGGATATCCATGCCGGATGCACTTTCAATAGTGTTTACTGAACAATAAGTTTCCAAACAGCCGCGATTGCCGCAGTAACAAAGAGGTCCGTCTTTATTGATGCACAGATGTTCAATAGCGCCGCCGTGCATATGGTTACCCTGAAAAACCTGCCTGTTTATTATAAATGAGCCGCCTAAATTGTAATTTAAAAGAAGAACCGCCGCATTGTCTATTTCCCTGTTCTTCCATAGCTCCAAATATGCTGCGGCCTTGCAGTCATGTTCCAAACGACAGGGGTAAGGGATGAATTCTGTAAAGCTCGAGAGTTTCATCTCATAGTTATTCATGATTACACCATAAGTTACGGACTGCCCGTCAGAAGAAATTATACCCTGAGTAGCTATGGAAACACCAAGTATCGAATCCGGATTGATTTTGTTTTCCCGAATAAATTCATCGATTTTTTCGCCGAGGGTTTTATAATAGTTTTTTGATGTTTCATAAGGAAGATCTATCGCAATAGAATTTATTACCGCGCCGTATAAATCAACTGCTACTATAAACACGGATTTTTTCAAAATACCGACTCCGATTGAAACCCTGGCAGTACGTACAATCTGGATTATATCAGCTCTTCGTCCGCCTGTTGAATCAAAGCAGCCGTTTTTTTCAACCAGGCCGTCATTTTCTAAAGTTTTGATATTCTGACTTACGGTAGAAATACCCATTTGCAGCTTTTGTACAATTTGCAGCTTAGATGTGGAAATTTCCTTATATATAAAGTTATAAACTTCATTTCTGTTGATCTTTTTTACATCCAGTGCGGTAATACCTTTTTTGTTCATAACAATCTCCTTCTCTTTTAGTTAGAAGTAATACTTATATTCTAACATAAACTAATCAAATAGCGCAATAAATCAATTAACTGTTTACATAATTAACCTGTTGACATCTGAAAAGCGGGCATTTTATAATTAACTTATAGTTAAGTATTAATATAAAGTTTCAACCAAAATATCTGACAAGATTAAAATTATTGCTAATATCAAAGAATAGTTATATGCCGCGTTCTTTGTATTTGTAAAGCTGACCGTACATTTCGCGGATTTGGATGATTTCATTATAATATTAAATTTTCGGTTTTCTACCGGGAATTAATATAAAAAAACAAATGGAGGAATTTTATTATGAAAAAATTACTAGCAGCAGTGTTGGCAACTGTGTTACTGCTCGTCATGGTTGCAGGGTGCTCACTAAAACCCGGCACTCCTTCACAAGAGGGTGAAAATAAGGGTACGGGCGAACGTCCTGTGAAAATCGGCGTATCTATGGGAACAACCCAGAACCTTTTCTATTCCAAAATGGCACAGATCATTCAGGATCACTGTAAGGCAAAGGGCGTAGAATGCATTGTTACCGACGAAAACAATGATGTCAACAAGCAGATTGCGTCATTTGAAAATTTCATTTCCTCGGGCTGTACCGCGATTATCGCTGTTACATTTAACGCGGATGGAATCAAGGATATTGTTAAAAAAGCGGTGGACAGCGGTATTTTTGTTATGACCTATGACGGTTATGTCGAAGGTGCACAAGGATCATTAAACCTTGATAATTATGTATATGGGTATCAGACCGGTTCAATGGCGGCTGACTGGGTTAACTCAAACCCGGAACTTAAGGCGCAGGAAGTAATCGAAGCAGGAATTTTTGATTATCCGGACATTCCAATCATCATTGACAGGGCAAAAGGTATTGCGGATGCTTTGGCCGAGAAAGCTCCGAATGTGAAAATTGTCGCACAGCAGAAGGCAGGCATTGGTAATGAAGGCAATGTCCAGGCGGAGAACTTCCTCGCTGCACATCCAAATATTCAAATTATCTGCGGCATAAACGATACCGGTGTGCTCGGAGCTTATGAAGTTTTTACTACAGCAGGTCACGTCGGCGATCATATCGGGCTCTTCGGGGCTGACGGAGATCCGCAGGCTTTAAAATTAATAGATGAAGGAACAATTTATCGAGGAACTGTAAAATCGGGAGCATACGAAGCGCTGCCTAAGGCTGTTGATGTTTGTATAGCGGCAAGCAAAGGTGAAGAAGTTGAGGGCCATATGATTTATGAAACAGTGCCTGTAACGATTGATAATGTTAAAGACTTTTTAGAAGAATAAGATGCTGGGTAATTAATCATTAATAGTATATATTACCGGAAGCGGGCGGCGAGTAAAGACATCACGGATCATTCATTGCCGGATTTACAGGCGAAAACATCTACTCCCGCCCGTTAAAATATGATCAGCCGTTTCGCTTTGCTGCACTGCTCGCCAATGCGGCCTTATATGTTGAAATTGCCAGACAATTTCTAACGTTGTTATAAAGCAAAAATACCGGTACCGTATGCGTTTCATTGTGATAAAATATGTGCGGTATCCGTTGTGAAGTCATACGACTTGTATCTTTTGGAACCAATTATTGGAGAAGGAGCGAGATATGTCTAATACAGTTGAAAATGTACTGTCTGTACGAAATATATCCAAAAGATATGTGGGTATACAGGCTCTTGACAATGTATCGATCGATTTTAAAAAAGGGGAAACCCATGCTTTGGTCGGTGAAAACGGAGCGGGAAAATCCACATTAATAAAGATTATATCGGGTGCGGAGGCGCCTGATTCGGGCAGTCTCATTTTTGAAGATAAAACCTTTGATAAAATGACGCCCCATCTTGCGCAAAGTGTTGGTGTTGCGACGATTTATCAGGAATTTAACCTGTTTCCGACACTGTCGGTCGCAGAAAACATATTTATGGGTGAAGAAACTTTATCAAGCAGGAAGCGATACCTTTACAACAGGAGAGAGTATATCGATAAAGCGAAAAAAGTTCTTGACAGCATGAAAATCAATATAAATCCTCTGGAATTAATCGAAAATATGACTACCGCGAAAATGCAGTTAGTCGAAATTGCAAAGGCAATCGCCAAGAATGCCAAAATCCTGATTATGGACGAACCGACCGCTCCTTTGTCTACGAAAGAAATCGAAGATCTTTTTGAACTGGTCGGACGCCTGAAACAACAAGGCGTTACGATAATATATATTTCTCATCGTTTGGACGAGCTGTACCGGATTGCAGATCGCTTGACGGTTTTGCGCGACGGGAAAAAAATCATTACCGCAGAGACGAATGATATTAGTCGCCAGGAATTGATATATCATATGGCAAACCGTAAAGTTGAGGAAATCGAGTTTGAATCGACATGGGAAAAAGGCGATGTCGCACTTGAAACACAAGGGCTCTGCGGAAACGGGTTGAAGGATGTTTCTTTTAAAGTGCGCTGCGGGGAAATTTTGGGTATAGGAGGTCTGCTCGGCGCCGGAAGAACGGAATTGGCTCGCCTTCTTTTTGGAGCGGACAAGGCCGAAGACGGAAAGATTTTTGTACACGGCAGACAGGTTGAAATCAAAACTCCGGAAGATGCGGTATCTTATGGGATCGGATATGTTCCCGAGGACAGAAAACATCATGGAGCAATTCTTTCCCTGCCGATTAATTGGAATATAACTCTGCCTATTTTGAGAAGGATTTCGAAAAAGGGCTTTTTGAAAAAGAAAGAAGAAAACACTATTGTGGATACTCAGAAAAATACTCTTCAAATTAAGGCGGCGAGCGTGAGGCAAAATGTCGAAAGTCTCAGCGGCGGCAACCAGCAAAAGGTTGTGCTGGCTAAATGGCTTGCGAGCAAACCAAGTATTTTGATTTTGGATGAACCGACCAGAGGCGTTGATGTGAATGCAAAACAGGAAATATATAACCTGATCGGCGAATTTGCGAAACAAGGCATAGCAATTATCTTTATTTCTTCGGAGATGGATGAATTGCTGAATATATCCGACAGATTGATGGTTCTTAACGAAAAAAGAGTAGTCGGTTTCCTGGAGAAGAATGAATTTTCGCAAAGAACGGTTCTTTCAATGGCATCAGGGGTCTATTAGGAGGGGTGGCTTTGGAACTAAAATTAACTAATTTCGTTAGACAATATGCAATTATTGCTGTATTAATTGCGTTAATAATTGTTTTTTCTATTTTGTCCCCGGCTTTTTCTACAATAAATAATGCGATGAACATAATACGGCAGATAGCCGTTATGGGAATTGTGGCGGTAGGGTTTACTTTCGTTCTGATAGGGGGCGGTCTGGACCTGTCTGTCGGATCCCAAATAGCGATTATGAATGTTTCCGTGGCTTTAATGATTGTCAATTACGGAGTGAATCCGATACTCGCGGTAATAATCGGTATTGTCATGACAACCGTAATCGGTTTTTTCAACGGATATATGATAACAAAAACGGGAATTCCGCCGCTTATTGCCACACTGGCAATGATGACGGCACTGCGCGGGTTTACCTTCATTATGTCAAAAGGTTATCCGATATACGGAATACCGGAATATTTAAAGTTTATCGGACAGGGGAATATTTACAAAATTCCTGTACAGGGGCTGATCATGGCCGCCGTTATTGTTTTTGGCATCGTTCTGCTTAACAAAACCTATATCGGCCGCCATTTTTACGCGCTTGGGAGCAATACGGAAGCTACGAGACTGGCAGGAATTAACGTTCACTTTACCCGTACGGCGACATATACGCTTCTAGGTTTTTTAACGGGTATTGCCGGATTGGTTATGCTGACGCGTGTTGGCTCCGGTCAGCCGAATATTGCGAACGGATTCGAACTGAATGTCCTGACTGCTGCGGTTTTAGGCGGTGTTAGTGTCAATGGCGGGAAAGGGAATATCCCCGGAGCAATAATAGGAACAGCAATAATCGGCGTGCTGAATAACGGTATGTCCATTATAGGGGCAAATGATTACTGGCAGAAGGTAATTACCGGTATCGTTCTCTTTGTAGTCGTTGTATTTGACAGCCTGAGCCAGTCTAAAAGAAAGGCATAGAAAAAGGATAAGTAAAATCATACGGCAGGTGTTAAAAATGGGAATAAAAACTTATGAATTGGCATACGACCGCAGGGAAATTGTACCGGGAATCCTGCATTTTGGGGTCGGAAATTTTCACAGGGCGCATCAGGCGTATTATACAAACATGCTGCTTAGTTATCCCGATCAGAAAGACTGGGGCATCTGCGGAGCAATGATTCTTGAAAAAGATGAGAGAATTTACCGGGGTTTAAAAAAGCAGGATAATTGCTACGGCCTGACAGTTTTCGGACGTACGGGGCACAATGAGTATCATCGGATCGGCTCCCTGGTTGAACTATATTGGGGAATGGAGAATGCGGCGTCCATCATTGACAAAGTGGCTGATCCGCGTATTAAGATTATCTCGCTTACCATCACCGAGGGCGGATATAATATTGATAAGAAAACCGGAAAATTTGATTTTTCGAATGAAGATATTATTTATGATCTGAAATTTCCTGAGAAGCCGCGCACTGTTTTTGGATATGTTGCAGCCGGACTGCTTAAAAGAATGGAGACAAACGCGGGGCCTCTCACTATTCTCAGCTGTGACAATTTGCCTCACAACGGAGATGTTTGCAGGAATTCTTTCATTTCATTCTTTAAAGAAGCGGATATGGAGCTTTACAACTGGGCAGCGGACAATATAAGCTTTCCAAATTCAATGGTGGATCGTATTACGCCTGCGACATTGGAAGAAGACATACCGAAGTTATACGCCAAAAACGGTCATAAAGATATTGTTCCGGTGTACTGCGAGGATTTTATTCAATGGGTCATAGAAGACAATTTCCCGGCGGGAAGGCCGGCATGGGAAAGAGCAGGCGTTGAGTTTACAGATGATGTATCAAAGTATGAATTCATGAAATTGGGTTTTGTAAATTCAACGCATCAAATGCTGTCTTTTCCGGGGTTTCTTGCCGGATATCGCAAAGTGGACGAAGCGGTGGGCGATGAACGAATTGCGGTCTATCTGCGGCAGTTCATGGATATGGATGTGACACCGTATTTATCGCCTCCGCCGAAAACCGATCTGCAAGTCTACAAGACAACTTTCATCGAGAGACTGGGAAACAAAGCGGTTAGTGATCAGCTTTCCAGGCTTTGCTTTGATGCAGCAAACAAGATTCCTGTATTTATGTATCCCACGATAACAGCTATGCTCAAGGCAAATGCGGATATGAAACGAATTGCGTTCTTAATAGCCGCGTACCGGCTGTATCTGAGACGCCGTAAGGATGACAGGGGCGTACCATATAAGATAGATGATCCGGGGCTTTTGGAAACCGACGATATATTGATAAATAGCTGCGAACCGACGGACTTTCTGAAACTGTCCTGTTTTTCCGGTGTTGCGCTGAGCTCTTCGGAACGTTTCGTAGACAGTTTCCTGAAATACTTCTATAGTATTGAAGAGAAAGGTATTCTTTCGACTCTTGAAGAATTGATAAGAGATTAAGGCTTATTATGTCTAATCTTAAAAATATTATAGAGAGGAAGATATATTATGAAACAAGCATTAATGACAAAACCTGGTGAAATTATCTACCGTGAAGTGGATGTACCCGAAGTCGGTCCTGATCAAATAAAAGTAAGGATGAAACGTATCGGCGTTTGCGGCTCGGACATTCATGTCTATCACGGCAAACACCCCTTTACGACGTACCCTGTAGTACAAGGCCACGAGGTTTCCGCAGAAGTGGTGGAAGTGGGAAGCGACGTGAGCGATTTCAAACCGGGAGACAAGGTGACAATACAGCCGCAGGTGGTTTGCGGCAAATGCTACCCCTGTACTCATGGAATGTACAATGATTGTGAAGTGCTGAAGGTTATGGGGTTCCAGACAACAGGAATGGCAAGCGAGTATTTTGTGACAGAAGCGGCAAAGGCGGTAAAACTGCCTGATAATATCAGCTGGGATCATGGTTCAATGATAGAGCCGCTCGCGGTGGCGGTTCATGCCGTGAGGCGCTACGGAGATGTGAAGGATAAGTATGTGCTTGTGCTGGGCGGAGGAACGATCGGTAACCTTGTGGCACAGGCGGCAAAAGCAATGGGAGCAAAAAAAGTGCTCATTTCCGAAATAAGCGAATACCGTTTGGAAGTAGCTGAGAAAGCGGGAATAGAGACAATTAATCCTGCAAAGGAAGATCTTGGTGAAAAGATTCGTGATTTTTTCGGACCTGACGGTGCGGATGTAATAATTGAATGCGTTGGCGTCAATGAAACGATGAACCAGGCTATTAAATATGCACGGAAAGGGAGTCATATTGTTATAGTCGGCGTGTTCGGGGATATGGCGAATATGAATGCGGCACTGATCCAGGATCATGAACTTACACTGGTTGGATCGGCAATGTATCGCGTAGAGGATTACAAAAAAGCAATTGAACTGACCGAAGCGGGTCTCATAGAATTTGATGCTCTGATTACGGATCATGTGCCATTTAAAGAATATCAAAGGGCATATCAGATAATCGGCGAACAAAAGGATAAAGCGATGAAAGTGATAATAGTCATGGATGATGATTAATTCCGCTATTGACTGAATTTTATTTAGTGCACATTTGGGCAACAATAAGTAAAACGGATTCTTAAGGAGGCTATTATTATGACGCCAAGAGAACGAGTACTTGCAGCCATAAATTTTAAAGTACCGGATAAAATTCCCACGGAACTGGGTTCTACGAATTGTACGACAATTGCAAGAAAAGGATACAGCGAAGTTAAGAAAATGCTGGGTGTGAATAAACCGGATATTTTACTTATGGAAGATTTCCAGTTAAGCGTGGTTGATGAGGAAGTATTGCAGGCGCTTGAAACGGATACGAGGGGTGTGCCTGGAAAACCGCATCACTACCCTAAAAAGGTAATTGATGAACGTACCTATTACGATAATTTTGGAATCAAATATTATATGCCCGAAAATGGCCTGTATTTTGACATGGTTGAAAATCCGTTAGCCAAAATGGAAACGCTCGAAGAAATAAAAGACAGCTATGAGTGGCCTGATCCCGTTAATCCGAAAGTTGTCGAAGGTTTGCGTGAACAAGCTAAAAAACTGAAAGAAGAAAACAAATACGCGATAATCGGGGATATGGTCAATACGGGTATTTTTGAGCCCTCGCATTATGTAAGAGGTTTTCAGAACTTTTTGATTGATTTGATGGTCAATGAAGATATAGCCTGCTATATTCTTGAGCAGATATATAATTACCAATGCAAAAGATATGAGGCGTATCTGAACGAAGTGGGCGAGTACCTGGATATTGTTTTTGTCGGGGATGATCTTTCAAGCACTCAGACAACCTTAATTTCACCGGAAACATATAGAAATATAGTAAAGCCCTATCAAAAAGAATACTTTAAATTTATTAAAAGCAAAACAAAAGCCAAACTATTATACCATTCATGCGGTAATATTACTCCGCTAATCGATGATTTGATTGAAATAGGAGTGGATATTTTAAATCCGATACAGGTAAACGCAAATGACATGGACACAAAATATCTTAAAGAACGATACGGGGACAGGTTGTGTTTTTTGGGAGCAATTGACACAAATAAGGTATTGCCCAAGGGTTCGGTACAGGATGTTCGCGATGAGGTGAAACGCCGCATTGAAGACTTGGGCCCTTCGGGATATATACTTGCGGCAGTCCACGATATTCAGGCGGATGTGCCACCCCGGAATGTTATTGAAATGTATAAGTATGCCAAAAGCATTAGGCTTTAATTACAATATATTAGGATACATGGGCGAGGGATTTTTACTCCCCGCCTATTTTTTTTACTCATTATTATATAAGATTCCCTGTTCACCGGAAAATTACAAAGAGTATATATACTATGACCGGTCTAACCC
>DATCLI010000146.1:0-12843 GCA_036563955.1 Clostridia bacterium
GAAGCCGAGATGCATATAACCCCGGAGGAAGGAATGGCGGGAAGTGAAAAAACTTTCAGCATCCGGACGGAATCCGGAACAAAGACGCTTACGGTAAAAATCCCGAAGGGAATTCCCGAAGGCGGAAAAATTAAGCTTGCCGGCCAGGGCCACCCCGGAATCGGCGGCGGGCCAAACGGCGACATGTACATTGTTGTGCGTTTTAAAGAAGGCAAATACAGGCTTGAAGGAAACGACCTTATTCAAAAGACGGATATATACCCATGGGTGGCCGCTCTTGGGGGAGAAATAAAAGTAGCGGCTCCTGACGGGCAGATGCTCGTTAAAATACCACCGGGCATACAAACCGATCAGAAAATACGTATTTCAGGAAAAGGGTACGGGAAACCCGGCGGTAAACGCGGTGATTTGTATATATTGATCAAAATAGTCAATCCGAGGGTATTGACCACTGAACAGAGGAAACTGTACGAAATGCTGAAAAACACATGAGATGATTTTTTATAGCGGCAGTTTCCGCCTTGAGTATATACGATTAATATAACTGACATAATTATTTTTGCGAGATGCTTGGAAGGAGAGAGATGAATGAACTTCGAAAAATTTACCGATAAAGCACAGGAAGCTGTTGTCCAGGCGCAGCAGCTTGCGATAAAGCTTGATCACCAGCAGGTTGACGGGGAACACATGCATTTGGCGCTTATTGAACAGGAAGACGGGCTGATACCTAAGCTTGTGCAGCTGTGCGGCGTCGATCCGAAGCTTTTAAAAAGAGACCTGGAACAGATCCTGGACAAGCTGCCCAAAGTCTACGGCACGGGCGCCGATAACGTTTATGCGACGAGGCGTTTTAACCAGATCCTCATTAAAGCCGAGGATGAGGCCAAACATTTCAAGGATGAGTATGTGAGCGTTGAGCATATTTATCTTGTAATGCTTGCTGAAAGGAATACCCCGTCGAGCCGCCTGTTTACAAGCTACGGTATTGACCGGGAAAAAATATTATCCGCTCTTACCAAAATACGGGGCGGCGAAAGGGTAACAAGCAAAAATCCCGAAGAAGGGTATGAAGCGCTTCAAAAATACGGCCGTGACCTTGTTGAACTTGCAAAGAGCGGCAAGCTTGATCCGGTAATAGGAAGAGATCAGGAAATACGCCGCGTTATACGCATCCTTTCGCGCCGTACAAAAAACAACCCCGTTTTGATTGGCGAGCCCGGCGTAGGCAAAACCGCGGTAGCCGAAGGGCTTGCCCAGAGAATACTGAAGGGCGACGTTCCGGAAGGTTTGAAAGACAAGACCATATTCGCGCTTGATATGGGAGCGCTTATAGCCGGAGCAAAATTCAGGGGAGAATTTGAGGAGCGCCTGAAGGCGGTGCTTAAGGAAATCGCGCAGTCGGAAGGCCGTATAATATTGTTTATTGATGAGCTTCATACGATTGTAGGAGCGGGCAGAACCGACGGCGCGATGGATGCCGGGAATATCCTTAAGCCGATGCTTGCGCGCGGCGAGCTTCACTGCATAGGTGCGACAACATTGGATGAGTACCGCAAATATATTGAAAAGGATGCCGCTCTCGAAAGAAGGTTCCAGCCCGTTTTAGTAGACCAGCCGACGGTCGAGGATACGATATCGATCCTGAGAGGCCTTAAGGAGCGGTTTGAAATACACCACGGCGTGCGCATAACCGACAATGCCATTATTGCCTGCGCGGTTTTGTCAAACCGGTATATAACGGACCGTTTCCTCCCCGATAAAGCAATAGATCTTATGGATGAAGCGGCTTCTATGCTCCGCATGGAAATCGACAGCATGCCGTATGAGCTTGATGAAATAAACCGCAGGATAATGCAGTACGAGATAGAACAGCAGGTACTGTCAAAGGAAAAAGACAAGGATTCCCGGGAAAGAATGGAGCAGATACGGCAGGAGATTCAGCGTCTCAGGCAGGAAGCCGACAACATGAAAGCGCAGTGGGAGATGGAAAAGAGCTTTATCCAGAAGGAAAAGTTGCTAAAGGAGGAAATAGAGCAGGTTAAACATGATATTGAAAAAGCGGAGCGCGACTATGACCTTGAGACGCTCGCGAAATTGAAGCATGGAAGGCTTCCCGAGCTTGAAAGGGAGATGGAGGAATATAAAAAGCGTCAGGCGAGCCTCAATAAGCAGCTTCTGAAAGAAGAAGTAACGGAGCAGGAAATAGCCGAAATTGTTTCAAAGTGGACGGGAATCCCGGTAACAAAACTCGTTGAGGAGGAGAAGGAAAAGCTTCTGAACCTTGAAAACCAGCTTCATAAGCGTGTTATCGGTCAGGATGAAGCGGTTAAGGCCGTATCCGACGCGGTATTGAGGGCACGCGCCGGTTTAAAGGATCTCAGCAAGCCGATAGGATCGTTTATTTTCCTTGGCCCGACGGGCGTAGGCAAGACCGAGCTTGCAAAAGCGTTGTCCGAAGCCCTTTTTGACAGTGAAGACAACATGATCCGCATAGATATGAGCGAATATATGGAGAAACATTCGGTTGCACGGCTTATCGGAGCGCCTCCCGGATATGTGGGGTATGAGGAAGGCGGCCAGCTCACCGAGGCTGTTCGCCGCAAGCCCTATTCTGTTATTCTGTTCGATGAAATTGAAAAAGCCCACCCGGATGTGTTCCATGTACTGCTTCAGCTTCTTGACGACGGCCGGCTTACCGACAGCCAGGGAAGGACGGTGAACTTTAAAAACACCGTTATTATAATGACATCGAATATCGGCGGTAATATCCTTCTTGAAGCTATTTCCGAAAACGGGGAAGAAATTCCCGAAGATGCGAAGGAGGCGGTGATGGAACACCTGAAGGCTCATTTCAGGCCTGAATTTTTGAACCGCATTGACGAAGTCGTTTTGTTCAAGCCTCTCGGAAGAGACGACATGTACAAAATTATTGATTTGATTGCAGATGAGCTTCGTGTGAGACTGCAGGAGAGAAGGATAGGCCTTGAAATAACGGAAAGGGCAAAGGATGTAATACTGGAAAGATCCTATTCTCCCGCATTCGGCGCAAGACCGCTGAAGCGCTATATACAGAAGATCGTCGAAACCGAGCTCGGCAGAAAAATCATATCAGGTGAAATCCGCGACGGAAATACGGCAGTTATCGATGCAGCGGGCGGAGAACTGGTTATTAAAGTAAAAAACCTCCCGCTCTGACAGCGGTTTATCATAAATCTGCAGCCCCGATCCGCTTTTATGGATTGGGGCTGCATTTTGTAAACCCTTCAAACGGCATAAAAAGCCGTAAATTAATTCATGGACATGATCTATTCCGAGATTTCGCCGGCCTTATTTAAAGAAACTTTTGTCAGAACCGGCCCAATCAATTCATAAGAATTAATATTTATAAAAAGTGAACCGAAAATCGGTTGATATTCCATATGGCTTGCCAATTCCTTTATCATTCCCGTGCTGTTTATAATTGTGGCGCCTGTTATGCCGTTGTTCATAAATACTTTTAAAAGATCATCAAGTTTATCCACTTGGTTAAGTACCAGCACTAATAACTGCACCTGTGACACCCCCGCTATTTAGACTAAATGAAATCGACAATTATACATAAATACTACTGTAAATACAATAAGTCAAAAAAAATATTGATTTTATATATTATTAGTGTTATTATACATATGAACAATTGTTCATATGTTGGTATATTAGAGGTGAAAATAATGAACTCCGAAAATGACAGAGATGCAAGCTGCGACTGCAATTTAATCCACAAGGATACGGTAGAGTACGTTGCCGGGAAAATGCCCGCCGAAGAGGATTTATATAATCTTGCTGAGCTTTTCAAGGTATTCGGCGACACAACAAGGATTAAAATACTATGCGCATTGACGGAAGCGGAAATGTGCGTGTGTGATATTGCCGCGCTGCTGAATATGTCACAGTCTTCAATATCCCATCAATTAAGGATTTTGAAACAGGCACGGCTTGTAAGGTACAGGAGGGACGGAAAAGTAGTTTATTACTCGCTTGATGATGAGCACGTGAAACAGATATTTGGTCAGGGGCTTATCCATTTGAACGAGAAGTGATTTCGTTATGCGGAGCATTGCCTGAAACAGGCTGTTTGCTTTGCTTTCTCTTATGCGTCACGGTGTGTCGAAATTGATAAGCACGGCTGGCTTCAGCAAACTACTGGGGGTTTTACTATGGAACGAAAATGTGATTTGGCTTTGGAAGGAACATACTGCGCGGATTGCTGCATGGAAACGGAAAGGAAAAACAACCTGAAATTTATTTCTGCCGCCATTGGTGCGGCCGTGTATGTTTTAGCGCTCGCGATCCCGTTTTCTCCGATATATCGTTTTATGCTGTATCTGACTGCTTACATGCTTCTTGGAACGGAAGTCTTATACAAGGCGGGAAAAAATGTTGTCCAGGGGAAAATATTCAATGAAAATTTCCTTATGGGAATTGCGACATTGGGTGCCTTTGCAATAGGGGAATATGCCGAAGGTGTCGCGGTAATGCTTTTTTATCAAATTGGCGAGTTCCTCCAGGATAAAGCGGTAAACCGTTCGAGGCGGTCTATAGCGGCCTTGCTCGATATAAGGCCGGAAAGCGCCATTGTAATAGAAAATGATATAACTGTGAAAAAGCATCCGGAAGAGGTTTTGATAGGCGAAATTATTCTTGTAAAGCCCGGAGAGCGGATACCGCTAGACGGGATTGTTATAAAAGGCCGTTCGGATATTGACACATCCGCTTTAACGGGCGAATCGATACCGAAAGCGGCGGAACCCGGAACGGCAGTTTATTCGGGAACGGTCAATTTAAGCGGAGTGCTGACGATAAAGGTAAACAAATCATATCAGGACTCCGCCGTGGCTAAAATACTGGACCTTGTTGAAAAAGCCGGAGCAAAAAAAGCGCGGGCCGAAAAATTCATAACGCGGTTTGCAAAGGTTTACACGCCTGTTGTTATTGCTGCGGCGGTCCTTTTGGCTGTTCTGCCTCCCCTTGTTGTTTTGGCGCTGAACTCGGGAGTTATTGTGCCGGAGCAATTAATTCCGCCGGTTATACAATCGGCTGCGTCAATGGATACGAAAGCTCTGTTTTATAATTGGATTTACAGGGCACTTGTATTTTTGGTAATTTCGTGCCCGTGCGCGCTCGTTATTTCCATTCCGTTAAGCTTTTTCGGGGGGATTGGAAGGGCTTCGAGAAACGGCGTTTTGGTTAAAGGCGCCAATTATCTCGACGCGCTTAATCATGTAGGAACGGTTGTATTTGATAAAACGGGAACACTGACAAATGGTGTTTTTAAGGTTGTTGAAATTGTTCCGGCGGGGCAGATGCGGGAAGATGAAATTCTATATTATGCCGCGCTTGCTGAAAGCTATTCAAACCACCCGATTGCAAATTCAATTGTAAAAGCCAGCGGCGGGATACCTGCCGATGGTACGCCGGAACGGTATAGGGAAATTCCGGGGTATGGTGTTTCGATTATAGCTTCTGGTAAGGAAATATTGGTCGGGAACGCGGATTTAATGAAAAATGAAGGAATAAATCCTCAAAATCCTGAATCAGGCGGTACTGTGGTACATGTGGCGGTAGACGGATTATATGCGGGATACATGATTGTTTCCGATACGATAAAAGAAGATTCTAAAGAAACAATACGTCAGTTAAGAGGAATGGGAATAAAAACTGTCATGCTGACAGGGGACAAGAATCATACTGCCGTCAATATAGGAAAAGAACTGGGCATTGATGAAGTACATTCGGAACTGCTGCCCGATGAAAAGGTTGATATTTTAGAAAGGATAGTTTCAAAAAACGCTAAAAACAGGAAGACATTGTATGTCGGTGACGGGATCAACGACGCTCCGGTGTTGGCGCGTGCCGAAGTCGGAGTCGCGATGGGCGCTCTTGGTTCGGATGCGGCGATTGAAGCAGCCGATATTGTCCTTATGACCGATGAACCCGGAAAGCTGATAACTTCAATTGAAATTGCGGGAAAAACGAGAAAAATCGTATGGCAGAACATTATCCTTGCCTTTGCCGTTAAAATTCTGGTTCTCGTGCTGGGAGCAGGCGGTATGGCCACAATGTGGGAAGCGGTATTCGCCGATGTCGGCGTTGCCCTCATAGCCGTTTTGAATTCGATAAGACTTATTGGAAAAAGGACAAAGTTCAATTAAACTCTATCTTTGGAGATGACAAAATTATGATTGACTTTTGTTACAGGATGAGGATAGGTGTAAAATAGCTGCCGCATCTACTTTTGTCAAGTTTATCCGCAGTCTTCGCAGATTGTTTTATAATAATGGAAGAAGCTGTATAATGGGAGACAGCGTCACTATGATAAATGGCATTGAAGAATATTATAAGCTTACTAAGCAGCCGTGGGGAAAAATGTTTTATGTTACGATATGGGAACAAATATGTATTGCAAATGATCACACATGCAATATTCTGGACTTTGGCAGCGGATTTGGGATAACGGCAAAACACTATTCGGAAACCCATGATTGTTTATGACTGTTAGAATCTTTACAATTACTACCTAAATATGATAAAATAATACATATTTTTACTAAATGTGCTGGCATATGTTATTTGACCTGGAAGATAATATATAATAGCGAAAGGTTAAACAAATGCCTAACAATCAAAATGACAGTGAGCTGGTAATTGGTTTAATAACAACTGTTGGAACGAATACGAGTGATGTTATACGAAACATTCAAGATAAGCTTACTCAATTTAAATATCAACTTGAGAGAATTAAAGTCTCCAGTGATATTATATCTGAGTTTGCTCCACCGAGAGATTTTAACAGTGAGTATGATAGGATTTCATATTATATGGACTTAGGTAATAAAATCAGAGAGAAAACAGGGGATTACTCCATACTAATGAAGGGCGTTGTCTCAAAAATATTATTAAAAAGGGAGAATCCTGCTAATCCAGCACCCAGAAAAAGAGTTGCATATATAATCGATTCTATTAAGCATCCGGATGAAGTCCACTTTTTAAGGGATACTTATGGGGTTGGGTTCCATTTAATAGGTATATCAAGCACAAGAAACCGCCGAATTGAATTTTTAACGAAAGAAAAAGGTTTAAGTATAGAGCAAGCTGAGGAATTGTTAAACAGAGATGCCAACGAATCAGAAAAACATGGACAGCATACACAAGATGCATTTCAGAATTCTGATTATTTTATCAATATATCTGATAACACTGATGAAATAAGGGAAAATATATATCGTCTGTTAGATTTACTTTTTGGGGATCCTTTTATAACCCCTACATTTTCTGAATTTGCAATGTTTATGGCTTATGCAAACTCTCTTCGTTCTGCAGACTTATCCAGGCAAATAGGAGCAGATATAACAAAGAAAAATGAAATAATTGCTTCTGGAGCTAATGATTGCCCAAAAGTGGGCGGAGGTTTATACTGGTTAGAGTACATAAGCAACAGATATGAAGACACACCAAAAGGACGAGATTATACGTTAGGATATGACTCCAATAAAAAAGAACAAGCGAAGATGATTTCAGATATATTATCTTCTCTGCAATTAGAGAAGAACAGTGAAAATATAAAGAAAATAAAAGACTCTGGAATTGGGGATTTGACTGAATACGGCCGGGTGGTTCATGGAGAAATGGAAGCACTGTTAATGTGTTCTCGCAATAATATTTCATGCAGAGATGCTGAGATGTATGTTACTACTTTCCCTTGCCACAACTGTGCAAAACACATAATAGCTGCAGGTTTGAAAAAAGTTATTTATATTGAGCCGTATCCTAAAAGCAAAGCTTTGGATTTTTATATAAATGAAATTAGCGAAAATCCCGATGATATAGATAAAGTATGCTTTGTACCTTTTGTAGGTGTGGGCCCTCACCGTTTTATCGATTTGTTTTCAATTAATTCCACCCAATGGTATAAACGAAAAAGAAAAGATGAAGAAGGTAATAAAATTACGTGGAACGCAAAAAAAGCAAGTTTGCGAAATCCTATGAATGTTTTTAATTATATAGATTCTGAAGTAGCTGCTTATCGAGCATATAATGATTTGATTCAAAATTTAAATAGTGTATAATAGGATTAAGTCTATACTTTGAATTTATACCGTACTTTGAAAAACAAATAAATGCTTAATAATTATGAAGCTTAATGTTTGATAATTGATTTACATTTTATCATTATTCTCTCTTTCAATTTTCTGGAAATAAGATAAAATAGACTAAGAACTGGCTTAGATGTTTACGTGAAAATCAATAACATGATTTTTAAGGCTTGTATTCCTAGTGGAAAAATGTACTTACATTAACTATTAATGTGAAAAGTAAAAGTATATATACAAAAAAATACATATAAAGGGGTTATTATCATGGCGAATGAATTATTACAGGCTAAAAAAAATCAACATGAAAAGTCTAATAACATTGAAGAAACAACCCGAAGAATTAATTCTATCATTGACGACTGGCCTGTTTGGAAAAAGGAAGCATACAATGAAAATTTTGCGGTATCAAAATACTCATCAAAACTTGTTATTAGAAATTATTAATTTAAATTTAGAAAAAATTAATGTCCGTTAGTTAATCTAACGGTTTTTTCTTTTATAAAAAGTTTTGTTTTTGGTTAATTGATCAGGATAATATTTGATACTTTTTTGATGAAATACAATATGCAACGGATTGGGGCAAATGGTTAAAGACCATCTCATCTATCTACGTTACCCGGTTGAGACGGGCGGAAAAGGCATCCATTGCCAATGATGACGCCATATTCGAACTCTGCTTGGTTATAGCCTGTACGGCCTATACAAAAAATGAATTTTCTCCCCCATAACATAAAAAGCAATTTAGGATAAATTTCAAGAAAACGGATCATTGATATTGCATATGGCCTTTGTTAGCCTGTAGCTGTCACAGAAAAAATCATTATTATACAGGAAAGGAAGGTCCGTATGAAAATCCGTGTTTCAATTATATTTTTGGTTCTATTGTGTGTTCTGACATTCATGTCCGGAATACAGCCAGCCAGTGGAGCAACAGATTCCCCCTCTAAAATTATAAAGCCTTCCGCGGCCAATGTGAACATTGAGGCATCGTCATCCGTGTATGTGGATGAAGCGATGAAAACATCCAATTTTAACGTCCTGGGTGAACAATACCTGCTCGTCGGAACGGATGAGTTCGGCTATATATCCCAATCGTTCATCCAATTTAAACCGATTGCGCAGTCATCAGGAGGGCTGCTGCCCGACAATGCGAAAATTACTTCGGCAAAAATCCGGCTGTACAAGGAAGAGGGCGCCTCGGGGACTGTGGATATTTACAGATTGAAAAGCGGCTTTTATGAGGGGAAAGTAACCTGGGATACAAAACCTGACGTATACAAGACAGGCAGTCTCCCTTCCATCATCGCTTCCGAAAGCTTGCCGGGCGCAGCAGGCTGGTATGATATCACCCTTCCCGTTTCGCTTGTGGAAGAATGGGTCAGTTCTCCCGCGGCTAATCATGGTATTGCGGTTTACCCGAAATGGACTGACGCTTCCAAATACATGAGGTTTCGGAGTGATGAAGCTGCAGGGAAAAGCCCCATGCTCGTAATTTATTATACCGGCGCCCCCACGGTAACGCCAACCCCGACACCCATTCCGGACAATATTCCCTGCGAGCTGTCCTATACAATTACTCCTGAAAATCCGCGTGCAGGCGAGCCTGTGACGATTACCCTCAGGGCAACCGACAATCAGGCTCTTTCCCATGTAACGATTATGCGAGGAACCATCGAACTTGCGAGAAAAGCGGTGACAGGGGCAAATCAGAAAACGCTCGAGGTTTCCTATGAGGAAGCAGCGGTAATGCCTTCCATGAATTACACTTTGATCGCGGATGATATCGGTGAACCTCTGCCGGTAAGAAGGGATATAAATATACCCGTAACGGGCTCCGGCTCGGCTCCCGTTCTCAATGTCACATTGGATTGGTTGGAAGTGGAGGAAGTCATTCCGGAAAGATTCAGGCTCATTGAAGGAGACGGGCAAATGTTAGCCATATCCATAACGGCAACCGATCCCGACGGGATTAAGCTGCTAACCGTCATGATGAACGGTACACTCCGGGATTTCCATTACGATGGCGATACAAATGTCCGCCGGGATTTAACGTTCGTTAATAATGACCGGGATTTGTCACGGTTTTCTCTCTCTGTCAGCGTCCAGGATCGGGAAAATCGCACGAGCAGTTTTGAGAAGAACTATGACATCGCAAAAATGGAAGACCTCCGGATGATGTGGAGCTGTGCGATGCCTTTTAAGAATGCCGGTTCAAACAGGCTCTCATGGGAAAGAATGGTGCAGGTTTTCGGCGCGAACGAATGCTGGTGGGTTGAGGACTGGGGATGGAAGAACCCAAAGGCGCTGAGTTTCTACCACTCTGTATTTAAAGACATTGCGAAGGGAGGGTGCTGCTTCGGTTTCGGCACGCTCGCGAATGAATTATACAGGGGAAGGCTTTCACCAAGCGATCTGGAGAAACACCATGCAAATTACCAGCTTGGCTGGAACAATTCCTATACAAGGGAATACATTGAGGCCAGGCAGGCGGGGCAACTGGGAAGAGAAGTGGTAATGGAAGATGTCGATCAATACTTCGAGTCGGATGATTTCGGCATACACCACAGTATACTCCCGCAAATAGAAAGAGATTTGCAAAGGGATGACCCGGGGAACATTTCAATTCACGAGGGAGACAGCGGCCATATCATAGTTCCATGGATGGTAAGACATATGACGGACGGAACAACCCGAGTTTATGTTTATGACTGCAATAAGGTCAGTGGTGTGCATAATGCGGACGGAGATTTAAATAATTCCGATCAATTCCCATTCATGGAAATGGATTCCGTGGGCTGGGAATATCAGTTTAATTCCACCCGTACCTGGAATGATAGACTGTTTTATCATTCTTATGACGCTGCCATTGGAAACAGCAATCTGAACAGGTTGGGTGATGCGGCCGATGCGCCTTTAATCACCGATCAGACCATTCCGACGATATTTGACGCCATCGGTGCTTTTCTCTGCGGCGACGCAGACATGTATATTGAAGATGAACAGGGGAGAGCAGCGGGAATTAAGGATGGAACGCTTCGGGAGGAAATCCCCGGTGCGATGCTGATACGGCTGGCTGCGGGTGAATACACAGACAGCGAGATGATTATTGTGCCGGACAATATTAAGTTTTTTACCCATATCACCGGGAACGGGGAAGGCGAATATTCACTTGGCATCTTCAGCGAAGAATCGACCTATGGTATTGAAGAAAAGAAGATAAAGACAGGGGACACCGACAGACTTGATGTCGAACCCTTTGATCAGACCTTATTGCACAGGATGACCCTGATTTCGGGCGCCTCGGATGATGATTTTATCATTCGCATGTCAACAGAGCTTGATGGACAGGTGAAAGCCCTCGGCAAGGACGTAATCGGCAGGGAGTTCATAATGGAGCATACGGGAGTGCAAAAAGGTTCAAAGCTATCATTTGGAATCGGTAAACAGAAGGATAGGATGATGACGAAAAGTGAAACAGGCGGGGTGATTTTCGATGTAATCATGCGAAGCACCGAATCGGCTGATGCTGCCGACGAAAGCCAATCCGCGCCTCCCGGCTCAAAAAGGGCACGGCTGGTGACCGAAGGGAAGAGAACTATGGTATTAACCCCTGAAAACTGGGCGACTGATGAGGATGATGGTGAAATCATAATCGTTGAAGAGGATACGGCGCCTGATTTGATCTCCGCGAGTGACTGGGCTGTTCCGGAAATAGAAAGGGCAATTGAAAATAACCTTACTGTTGACAGCATATTGAATAACTTCCGGAACAACATCACGCGACAGGAATTTTGCGAAATATCCGTAAAACTGTATGAAAAGCTTACAGGGAAAACGGCTGTTCCGGTTTCTCCGAATCCCTTTACCGACACGAACAATGCTGAAATCCTGAAAGCGTACAATCTGGGTATTGTCAAAGGGGTATCCGCCGATCGGTTTGCACCGGAACTGTCCATCAGCCGCCAGGAGATTTGTGTGATGCTGCTTCGCGCGCTGAAAGCTTCACGCCCTTCACGGGATTATTCCGTAACGGGCAGGGTTGATTTCATTGATAAAGACAGCATTGCGGCCTGGGCAATGGAGGCTGTGGAATATATGAACAGAAGCGGAATTATGAAAGGGGTTGGAGGCAACAGGATAGATCCTCTTGGCAACACAACAAGGGAGCAGGCAATAGCTCTCGTATTGAGAACCTATGACGCGTTTAAATAACAGCCGTAGATAAAGCTTTTCAGTTAAACATAAACGGATTTATAAACATCTGATTTTTCCAAAGGAACGGAAACCCGAAAGGGTTTCTTTTTTTATTGTATGGAAAAATATCTTGAATTCCCGGATGCAGGGAATAAATTGAGCGAATTTTGCATTTTGCATATTATTGTATGTCAGGGGAAAATATTGTATTCTATTTATAACAGCGGAAGCAATTGCTTCACACCGTCACGGATTTGCCACTTCATATGCCTATGGCATTTAGCCGGCCTGTTTCTGCTCAGCTTCAGCCTTGCACCGTTTATCAAATACTCCTGAACTCCATCCCTCCGCAAGCGGGAGATTAAACGATTGGAGAGAAGTCGAATGAAAGCAGTCAAATTTTCTTTAGCGATGCTTGCCGTTTGCATTGCTTCATTTGCAGGCTGTTCCTTTAAAACCGCCATTTACGCTGATCGGAACAATACCGATACCGATAATGGCAATAAAAGCCCGACAG